>NZ_LZZL01000040.1:0-53676 GCF_002006495.1 Clostridium sp. BL-8 | reverse complement strand
TCACAACTTTCGTTGTAACTTTATGTTTTTTCTTGTCACCCTCAAGCGACTTACTCAGTATATCACTTGCTTCAGGGCTTGTCAACAACTATTTTAAAATCTTTTTGAAGTTCTTATTTCGAAGTTCTTTATCAATTTCTTTCAAGTTGTTTGCCGCTCTCAGCGACGTGTTTTATCTTAACATATATACTTATTTGAATTATTGCTAAAGTTACTGTATTTTAACTTTAATCTTATAATTCTCCTTAGTTCTCTATTTTTCTTTTTTTTTCTATTATTGATACACCCCGCTAAGTTAACTGCGGATTTTTATGAATATAAATCAATAATACTTATGTAAAAGCCTATTCTACTTTGTTTCTATGAAATTGTATTTTAGATTTCATAACCAAATATATTTCTTTTTATGCTGCAATTATTTTGCACATGTATATTACATATAATGTAGATAAATCTTTCGGTAAAAAACTACCAAGAAAATATTTTAGATAATAATTAACTATCATTGCTAATATGTATTCTTAGTAGTTTAATTTTATTACTATTTTTGTTTTAAAATTAATTTTAGATTATATGCTTTCTAAAAAGTAATTTAAAAAACTTAAATCTGCTGTTAATTCCGGATGGAAAGCTGTAACCACAATATTATCTTGCTTAGCAGCTACTATTTTATTATCTATCTTGCATAATATCTTTACGTTATCTTTTGCCTCTATTATATATGGAGCTCTAATAAAAACAAGTTCTACCTTATCTTTTGACACTTCTTCTATTACTTCATTCGCTTTAAAACTATCTACTTGAGTTCCAAATGCATTTCTTTTTACCCTAATATCCATAAGTTGAAGATACTTTTCTTCCTGTCCCTCTATTTCCTTTGCTAGCAATATCATTCCTGCACATGTTCCCCACGTTGGCAATCCACTTCTTATTTTTTCTGAAAGTGGCTCCATTAATCCTGTAACCTTTAATAGCTTTCCAATAGTTGTACTTTCTCCACCTGGTAATATTATTGCATCAATATCATCTAAGTCTTCTTCTTTTTTCACTTCGACCGCAGTATGCCCTAATAACTTTATCTGATTTAGATGTTCTATAACACCACCTTGTAAGGATAAAACTCCAACTTTCATGCTACCAGCCTCTTTCAGCGTATTGTGTCTGGATTTCTTCTGCTGAAATTCCACTCATGGCTCCGCCTAAATCAGTAGAAACCTCTGCTAGCTTTTCTGGATCATTATAATAAGTAGTTGCAAGTACTATTGCCCTTGCTCTTTTTTCTGGATTATCTGATTTAAATATTCCTGATCCTACAAATACGCCTTCACTTCCTAGCTGCATCATAAGAGCTGCGTCTGCTGGAGTTGCAATTCCCCCTGCTGCAAAGTTAACAACAGGTAATTTACCATTTTCAAATACGTATCTAACTAAATCATATGGTGCATTAAAGTTTTTAGCTATAGTCATTAATTCTTCTTTTGAAGCATTTTGTATCATCTTTATTTGATCATTCATAGTTCTCATATGCTTAACTGCTTGTACTACATCGCCTGTTCCTGCTTCTCCCTTAGTTCTTATCATTGATGCGCCTTCACCAATCCTTCTTAAAGCTTCACCGATATTAGTTGCGCCACATACAAATGGAACCTTAAAATCTTCTTTATTTATATGATATTTATCATCTGCTGGTGTAAGCACTTCACTTTCATCTATGAAGTCAATGTTTAATGCTTGTAGAATCTGAGCTTCTACAAAATGTCCTATTCTGACCTTTGCCATAACTGGGATAGACACAGCTTCTTGAATTTCTTTTATCATTTTAGGATCTGACATTCTAGCTACTCCACCTTCTTTTCTTATATCAGAAGGAACTCTTTCAAGAGCCATTACTGCACATGCCCCAGCTTTTTCCGCAATAATTGCTTCTTCTTTATTAGTAACATCCATGATTACTCCGCCCTTTAACATTTGAGCAAGATTTTTATTTATTGATTCTCTTTCCATGATATACAAATCCCCCTTTTTTTATTTTATCCATATAATAAAATATGTATGGATACAATGCAAATGTACCCATACATTTCAAAACTCTCTATTCACAAATAGTTATATATCTTTTAAATTTGCCTTTACACACATACGATCTATCAACTATATTAAACCCTGCCTCAATAATTTCTTTATCCATATTTTCAAAAGTAACAATAACTAATTTCTTACTTATTCTTCTAGCACTTTTAATAAGTGAAGTTTGTTCTTCTATCGTTGTTGGTGTAAACAGTCCATATGGAAGATCTATTATAGAAACATCATATTGCTTTTCAATATTGTTCATATCTCCATTTGTCACTACATTTTCATATCCAAAAAATTTTAAATTCCTTTGGGCATTTTCTGCAATACTTTTATTTAATTCACATCCCACTACATTAATTCCCATTGAAAGAGCCTCAATAACAACTGTTCCGACACCACAACATGGATCTATTAACTTGCAATCTAAGTTATTTTGGACTGCTATATTAACTAATGCTCTTGCTACCCTTAACCCTAATGAATTAGAATATGAATAAGGCTTCTTATCATGGATATGCCATTCATAATCGTTTTTTTCATATTTACCAAATATCCATTTACCACATATCTTAGTTATTCCAAGTATAATCTTAGGATTGTGCATCTCTGGCTCACCCGTTATTACAAATCCTATCTTATTTAGACTATTAAGTCTTTCCTTATACTCTATATCCCCATTTTCTAATTTCACATAACA
Source organism: Clostridium sp. BL-8 (assembly GCF_002006495.1). NCBI lineage: Bacteria > Bacillati > Bacillota > Clostridia > Eubacteriales > Clostridiaceae > Clostridium > Clostridium sp. BL-8. Next base: position 50,903 of record NZ_LZZL01000040.1, on the reverse strand, counting down.
AACCTTAAAATCGTCATAAGCTAATTTATCCTCTATGATATTTTTTAATATTTGATCTAAAGAATCTTCTTCATAAATTATTGAAATCATTTCTTTTATGAATGGACTTCTTGATATATTAATGTATGAATCTGAAAATAAATATTTTTCACTTGGAGTTTTGCCAAAAAGGCACCTCATCTCCAGCTTACATAACTCTTCTTCAAATACTGGATACTTAATAAAGTAAACATGTCTTTTATAGGTCTTATTATCATTTTTATAATTTACTATTTCTTCATTCAATTAGTTTCCCTCACCTTATTCTTTAAATAATTTAAATCTGCTGACTCTACTTCTAATTCAATATTATCATAATAGATGTTTCTCTACATGTATTTATAATATGATCCACACAAATTTCACTCTATTTTCATATTTTCTTTTGTAATTTCCTTAACATAACATCATTTTCTTTATTTTACCCAAGTATGATACTGTTTTCATTTAATACTTATTATTTTTTATATAAAATATTAAATATCATTATTGTAGTTATTAGAGCAATATGTTATTATATCAATAATAAAAATATTAATAGCATATCACTTCGTTAACATTTAATTGAATATATTGTTATTTTGATATTATTGTTTGCAATAAGGAAAGGGGATAATTATGAAAAAAAATTTACTTTCAGGAATACTAGCTGCTGCAATGTCTATCACACTTCTTGCTGGTTGTAGTGGAAATTCGGCAGGCAGCGGTAGTACAGGAGATACTATTAAAATCGGAGCTATCGGGCCATTATCTGGCGCAGCATCTACATACGGGGTTTCAGTAAAAGAAGGTGCTGAATTATTAGAAAAAGAGGTTAATGATGGGGGTGGAATTAACGGAAAGAAAATTCAATTTGTTTTTGAAGATGACCAAGCTGATCCAAACTCATCAATGCAGGCCTTCAATAAATTAGTTGATGATGAAAAGGTATGTGCAATATTAGGACCTGTTACATCAGGTGCAACACTTGCAGTTGCTCCAAATGCAACAGCAAAACAAATTCCAATGATCACTCCAACGGCTACAGAACCTACAATAACAAATGTTGGTGGAGAATATATGTTTAGAGGATGTTTTGTTGACTCCTTCCAAGGAGAAGTTCTTGCAAAATATGCTACTGAAAAATTATCTAAGAAGACAGCTGCTGTATTATATAATGCTGGTTCAGATTACTCAAAAGGTATAGCTGATAGCTTTAAATCAAAATTTGAAGCTGCTGGTGGACAAGTTGGTGAATTCCTAACTTATAACGATAAGGATACTGATTTTAAGGCTCAATTAACTAAAATTAAGAGCTTAAATCCAGATATATTAGTATTACCTGATTACTACAATGTTGTTGGTCTTATCGCTAAGCAAGCTAGAGAAATGGGAATAACATCTCAATTCCTTGGTGGAGATGGCTGGGAATCAGAAGAATTAACTAAAATTGGTGGAGATGCAGTAAATGGTGCATTATACATTAACCACTATTACTCTGGAGATTCAGATGAAAATGTAAAGAACTTTGTTGAATCATATAAGAAAGAATATAACAAAGAACCAGATGCTTTTGCTGCTCTTTCATATGATACTTCTAAAATTTTAGTTAAAGCAATCGAAAAAGCTGGCAAAACAGATGGCGCTGCTATTAAAGATGCTTTAGCTGGAATGGAAATGAACAGTGTTACTGGTAACATCAAATTTGGTAGTGACAGAAGTGCTATAAAGAGTGCAGCTATCATTAAAATTGATGGAGATAAGAAAGTTTTAGCTGATAAAGTTAACCCTTAATATTTTAATAGGAGGAATATACTATGGAATTTTTACAACAACTAATCAATGGTTTAGCCTTAGGAAGTGTATATGCCCTCCTAGCATTAGGATATACAATGGTTTATGGAATAATTCAATTAATAAATTTCGCCCACGGTGAAATTTACATGATAGGAGCCTTTTCAGGCTTCTATTGTGCTTCAACGTTAAAATTACCATTAATTCCAACTTTATTAGTTGCAATGGTAGTTTCAGCCCTAGCCGGAATAATTATAGAAAAAATTGCTTACAAGCCACTTAGAAATTCTCCAAGAATTGCTTTGCTTATTACAGCAATTGGTGTTTCTTTATTCCTTCAAAATGCTATGAGATTATTAGTTGGATCTAATCCTAAACCATTTCCTGATTTAATTAATGCTGGGAGTATTAATATAGGATCTGTTCAAATTGATGTAAAAACAATATTGATGCTTGGAATTTCTGCTTTTCTTGTTATTTTACTTCAATTTATTGTTTATAAAACTAAAGTTGGAAAAGCTATGAGAGCATCTTCTCAAGATATGGAAGCCGCTTCTCTTATGGGTATAAACGTTAATAACACTATCTCTCTTACCTTTGCTATAGGTTCTGCCTTAGCTGGTATAGCTGGAGTTTTAGTTGCAATATCTTACCCTAGCATCACTCCTTATATGGGAGCTATGCCTGGACTTAAAGCATTCGTTGCCGCAGTACTTGGTGGAATTGGAAGTATCCCTGGAGCCCTTGTTGGTGGAATTGCTATTGGACTTCTTGAAACCTTCTCAAAAGCATATATATCAACAAACTTTTCAGATGCGATTGTATTTGCGATTTTAATCATAATACTTTTAATTAAGCCTTCTGGTCTACTAGGTAAAAAGACCAATGTGAAAGTGTAGGTGTTAATTATGAAGAATTTATTTAACAAAAAGAACATTTGTATTATAGTTGGAGTCTTAATAACATATGCAGTATTATTTGGCTTGATTAGTGCAAATGTCATTAATTCATATTATAAAGGAATTATTACTTTTGCTTTAATAAACGTTATATTGGCAGTTTCACTAAACTTAATTGTTGGATTTACAGGACAGTTATGTTTAGGACATGCAGGTTTCATGTCAATTGGAGCATATGTGTCTGCAATGATAACACAAAAAGCCCATATGCCATTTGTTATTTCAATACTTATTGGTGCAGTAATCGCATGCTTGTTAGCAGCCCTAATTGGATATCCTACCCTAAAGCTTACTGGCGATTATTTTGCAATAACAACCTTAGCTTTCTGCCAAATCATACAAATAATAATTATGAATATTAATCCAGTTGGCGGGGCTCGTGGACTTACAGGAATACCTGTAAAAACTACCTTCACAGTTGCTTTTGTATTCATGGTAGTCAGCATTATCATAATAAAAAATATTATTAATTCCTCCCAAGGTAGAGCAATGCTTTCTATTCGTGAAAATGAAATAGCTGCTGAATCCATGGGAATAAATGCTCTTAAATATAAGATATTAGCATTTGCTATAGCTGCTTTCTTTGCTGGACTTGCTGGTGGACTTTACGCTCACTATGCTGGCTATATAAAACCTGATTCTTTCGATTTTAATAAATCAATAGATTATTTAACTTTCGTTGTATTTGGTGGTATGGGATCATTATCTGGTTCTATAATTTCTGCCATAGCATTAACTTTCTTACCAGAGCTTTTAAGAGGCATGGGTGATTTTAGAATGGTTATATATCCATTAGCATTAATACTTCTTATGATTTTTAGACCTGAAGGATTACTTGGAGATAAAGAGGTTTCTCTTAAAATATTTAGCAAATTAATACCTAATAAAAAATCAAAGGACAGAGAGGAGGCTTAATTCTATGTTAGACGTTCAAAACTTATCAATTGTCTTTGGTGGATTAAAGGCAGTTTCAGATTTTAATCTTACAATAGCAGAAAAAGAAATTGTTGGGCTCATAGGACCTAATGGTGCTGGTAAGACTACTGTATTTAATATGTTAACTGGCGTTTATACTCCAACAGAAGGTACTATATCTTATCTTGGAGAAAAGATTCAAGGTCTTAAGCCGTATAATATAACTAAAAAGAAAATAGCCAGAACCTTTCAAAACATTCGTCTATTTTCTAACCTTACTGTTCTTGATAATGTTAAAGTTAGTTTTAATTATAGGATAAATTATTCTTTATTTGATTCTATCCTTAGAACTCCTAAGTTTAGAAAAACAGAAGCAGAAATTATAAATAAAAGTATTGAATTATTAAAAGTTTTCTCTCTTGATAGAAAGAAGGATGAATTAGCTAGCAATCTTCCTTATGGAGAGCAGAGGAAACTTGAAATAGTAAGGGCTCTTGCAGCTGAACCATCTTTACTATTATTAGACGAACCTGCTGCTGGTATGAATCCTCAGGAAACAACAGAGCTTATGGATCTTATAAACTGGATTAAGGATAAATTCAACATATCAATTCTATTAATAGAACATGATATGAAGTTAGTTATGGGAATCTGCGATAAAATAGCAGTTCTTGATTACGGAAAAAAAATTGCTGAAGGTACTCCAGAAGAAATTAAAAACAACCCTAAGGTAATAGAAGCTTATCTTGGAGAGGGGGCTTAAAAATGCTAAAAGTAGATAAAATCAATCTATATTATGGTGTTATTCATGCATTAAAAGATATTTCCCTTGAAGTAAAACAAGGTGAAATAGTAACCTTAATTGGAGCTAATGGTGCTGGTAAAACATCTACTCTTAGAGCTATATCAGGACTTGAGCCAATAAAATCAGGAACAGTTACTTTTAAAAACTCAGCGTTAAATAAAGTTCCTGCTAATAAGATAGTATCTCTAGGTCTTTCTCACGTTCCAGAAGGCAGAAGAGTTTTCCCTGAACTATCAGTTTTAGAAAATTTGGAACTTGGAGCTTATTTAAGAAAAGACAAGGCTGGAATAAAAGAAGATATGGAAATGGTATTTTCTAAATTTCCAAGACTAAAGGAGAGAGTAAAACAGCCGGCTGGTACTCTTTCTGGTGGTGAACAGCAAATGCTTGCAATAGGAAGAGCTTTAATGAACAGACCTGAAATGCTTATACTTGATGAACCTTCAATGGGACTTGCACCTCTTGTTGTTAAAGATATTTTTGATACAATAGTTGAAATCAATAAGGCAGGCACAACTATACTTCTTGTTGAGCAAAATGCAAATATGGCACTTGCTATTGCCCATAGAGCCTATGTTCTTGAAACTGGAAATATAGTGAAAACAGGTGATGCAAAAGAACTTCTTAATGATGAGAGCATTAAAAGTGCATATCTTGGAGAATAATTTTGAATTTAATATTAGTAAAATAATTACGCAAAAAAGTAGAACTATCTTTTATGATGATTGTTCTACTTTTTTATATATACTTATTATATTTAGGAAGCTTAAATTATTAAGTAGCAATTTCCTCCATTTTGTTTACATTTCTTCTTCAGCTTACTTGACTCCTTAGCCAAAACATAGCTGCTTGCAAACTCTCTTTTCTTATTGGTGAGGCCTGCTATTGATACAGAGACCAATGGAAATTTCTCTTCTATGCCATGTCTATTTTGAGCTATTATATATCCATTTTTTAAATCTTTGCTATCATAGTATTCTATTGCTAATTCATTAAAATTCTTTAATATTCTTTTACATACTTTTTCTGCATTCCATGAAGATACTATAGCTATAAAATCATCTCCTCCAATATGCCCAATAAAATCGTCCTTTGAAATGTTATCAGTTATAGCCTTAGCTAAAAATTTAATTATCATATCTCCATTCTCAAAGCCATAAACATCATTATATGGTTTAAAATTATCAATATCAAAATATAATACACAATATTCTTCCTTAGAAAAGATACATTTTTCAATATTCTGTTCAATTATTACATTTCCAGGAAGCCCTGTTAATGGATTTGAATGTCTTGCATTATCTACTTCTATCTCAATTGTCTTTTCTATTAAATCCTTTATTGTAACAATACCGTAATATTTTGAATTTTTAGTTACTGTTACGTGATCATACAACGTATCCTTAGATCTTGCCATTGCAAGCTTTATCACCTTATCTATTGGCATCTTATAATCAACACTTAGATAATTCGTATTCATGATGATTGATATGGCTTTGGAGGAATATATGCTATATCCGTATCTCCAGCCCAATTTGCTATAAAAAGAATTTCTCGTAACGACGCCTTTTACTTCTCCATTGTCTACCACACAAATTCCTAGTAGATCCTGATTTTCTTTAAATTTTGAATCTACATCACATACTAAAATCTTAGGATCTAATACTTCTTTCTTCTTAGCTATACTGCTAATATAAACATTAGCTATGTTGTAGGCATATTGTGCATTTTTCTTTATATTTAACCTCTTTATTGTATCAATTACTTCATATTTAATTGAATTTATAGATTCTTCTGGCTTTTGTATAAAATACCCTTGCCCATATTGAATTCCAATATCTATAAGTACCTTAAGTTCATCTTCAGTTTCTATTCCTTCTGCAATTAATTTGCAGTCTGTTAACCTTGAAAATTCATACATACTTTTAACTATTGCCTGCTGTATAGGAAATTTATCTATATCTCTAATAAGTTCCATATCTAATTTTATGTAATGAGGATTGATTTTACATATTCTATTAAGGCCTGAATGCCCTGATCCAGCATCATCGATTGCTATTCCATAATTTTGATTTTTCCAGTATTCGATAGTCTGCATAAAACTCTTCAAATCTTGAATTGCATCTCGTTCTGTTATTTCAAATACTACATTCCTACAATCTAAATTATATTTTTTTAGATATTCCTTTGTAAATGAATCCTTAAATTTCAAATTATCAATAATAACTGGATTAATATTTAGAAATACCTTTGCATTCAATTTGCTACGCAATATATTCTCTAGTGCTTTAGAACGAAATAATTCTTCAAGCTCCCATATCTTATCACATTCTTTGGCCATATCTAGAAGAACTTCTGGATTTTGCATATAAGAATCCCTTGGGCCTCTACTTAATGCTTCATACCCGATTACAGTGCAATCAGTAAGAGATACAATTGGTTGAAAAACAGATCTCACATTTCTGGTCTCAATTATTTTATAAAACTCTTCAAATTTCTGACCTTCATAGTTCTGCGCGTATGAATTATTACCTAAAGATTCCACTTCTTCTACTACACATCCTTTTTTACTTCATATACACTCAGTATTACTTTCACATTGTATATGTACCATTATTTACTATAATAGCCTTTTTGCGTTAACTTCATATTCTATTTTTGTAAAATCAATGTAAATAAAGTGCAAATGAATATATTATTTATTTTAAGACAAACTAAATATATCTAAAATGTGTTAACAGGAGGTACTATTTATGAGTGAATTAGAAAAAAAATCTTTGAATGATAGCGCAAAGAAGATGATAATTGATGGAGAGCACTGGGATGTAATCAGAGAAAAAACTCACCTAAGATTAAAAGATTTAAAAAGAATTCAGAGAGATGAAATAAATCCTAAATTCTAAAGCTTAAAATATAACTTTTCATTAGTTAATCTATAAATGATTGTCATAAGCAGAGAGAATATAAAATATCTAAAAGGTTAATCTAGCTTTTAGACTTCTTATTTTCTCAGCTTACTTTTTATATACAAAATTATTTTTCTATAATATGTAAAATTACAAAATATTTGTAATATTCTGAATATTTTATTGTATAATATAAGGGTAAGAATTTTGTATTTAATAAAAAAAAGGGGATGTTCTAAATGGTACCATATTTCATGCTTATCTATAGCGTTATAATAATTGCGCTTATAGCAATTATCTATTTGGTCAGGTTCACATTTTCTCAAGACAAAGGCACCAAACAAATGCAAGAAATATCTACTTACATCAAAGAAGGTGCTATGGCATTCATTAAAAGACAGTACAAGACTATCGCTGTCTTATCCATTGTAGTTTTATTTTTAATTCTCTTATCTAATTATTTTGGTAACGTCTCAAAGGGCTCTAGCTCTGCTGTATCAATATCTTTACATACTGGTATAGCGTTTATAACTGGGGCATTCTGCTCAGCTCTATCAGGCTATATTGGTATGTATATGGCTGTTAATTCAAACATAAGAGCTGCTGCTGGTGCAAAAAAAGGGCTAAATAATGCTCTTCAAATCGCATTAAAAGGTGGTGCGGTTACTGGACTAGCTGTTACCGCATTATCCTTATTAGGTGTTGCCACTCTCTTTCTTATTTATGGTGGTGCTTCTGGTAATGATGATCTTATAAAAGAAGCTCCTTCACTTCTAGTTGGATTTGGTTTTGGAGCATCTTTTGTTGCACTTTTTGCACAACTTGGTGGTGGTATATATACAAAAGCTGCTGATGTTGGCGCTGACCTTGTTGGAAAGGTTGAAGCTGGTATTCCAGAAGATGACCCTAGAAATCCTGCTGTTATTGCTGATCTTGTTGGTGATAATGTTGGTGACTGTGCCGGCAGAGGTGCTGACCTTTTTGAATCTACAGCCGCTGAAAATGTGGGTGCTATGATTCTTGGTGTTGCACTATATCCTATCTTTGGCTGGAAAGGCATACTCTTTCCTCTAGTAGCACGTGCCTTAGGCATTATAGCTTCTATAATTGGTATCTTTGCTGTTAAGGTAAAGAATAATACTGATGACCCTATGAAAGCATTAAAGGGTGGGTTCGTTATTACTTCTATAATAAATTTGGTACTTCTATTTTTTGTAGTAAATAATATGTTAACAGGCAAACTTCCAACAGGTACTACTGTAAATTCCATTTATCTTTATGGATGCGCTGTAGCTGGTATAGTTCTTAGTTATGCATTTGTAATGCTAACCGATTATTATACTTCAATAACTCATAAGCCTGTAAGAGAAATTGCTAATTCTTCCGAAACAGGAGCAGGAACTAACATAATAACTGGATTGTCAGTTGGTATGGAGTCAACTGCATTACCTGTAATATTTATATCTATCTGCATATATGTATCTTATAAGTTAAGCGAATTAGCACTACCTAATGTAGCAAACTCCGGATTATACGGCACCGCAATTGCAACTATGGGAATGCTTTCTACCTGTACTTATATTCTTGCAATGGATACCTTTGGTCCAATAACTGATAATGCTGGTGGAATTACAGAAATGTCTGGTGCCCCTGAAGAAATCAGGAATATAACTGATAGATTAGATGCATGTGGAAATACTACAAAAGCATTAACAAAAGGATATGCTGTAGGATCAGCTGCTTTAGCAACCTTCTTACTATTTTCTGCATACTTAGATGAAGTAAAGAAAATACTTGGTAAACCTTTAGATTCTTGGTTTTCAGTTGATATAGGAAAACCTGAAGTATTTATTGGTGGTTTTATAGGTGCTATGATAGTATTTCTATTTAGTTCTACTGCAATAAGTTCTGTCAGTAGGGCAGCTCAATATGTAATACTTGAAGTTAGAAGGCAATTCAAAGAGATTCCAGGCATAATGGAAGGAAAAGCAAAGCCTGATTATGCTCGCTGCGTTGATATTGTTACAAAAGGAGCATTAAAAGAAATGGTTCTTCCTGGAATAATAGTGGTTTGTGCTCCTGTAATAGTTGGAATTCTTTTAGGTAAAGAATCCGCTGCTGGTTTCCTAATGATAACAACCATTGCCGGTGTTATTATGGCACTCTTCTTAAATAACGGCGGTGGAGCCTGGGATAATGCTAAAAAACTTATAGAGCTTGGAGAACATGGCGGCAAAAATTCCGAAGCACATAAAGCCAGTGTTGTTGGTGATACCGTTGGCGATCCATTTAAAGACACTGCTGGACCATCACTTCATGTTCTTATAAAACTTGTAAGTACTTTAACATTAGTATTTGTAGCGTTGTTTAGTTAGAAACATTTACTTGTAGAATATCCCTAAGGCTATTGCCATAAAAGTAAAACTTCAGTAATATATCATACGCTTTTTGCTCAGCAAACGATATTAATGAATGTAAATTACTTGATGCAACATTCCTTAGGGATATTTTTAGTTTATTTTTTCATTTTCAAGTATCTTTTTTGCCTTATATGTTACGACATTCCAATCTTGCCACTTTTCCTTTTCCTCTAATCTATTTTCATATCTTTTTAGTAAGAGAGTCTTTTTATCTCCAGTTCTTGATACTTCCATAAGCGGTTCCAGGGCTGAATTGCTCAAGTCCTTAAATGCATCTATTGTGTCCACTTTTCCTGCTATATACAAATCAGCATCATATTTTGCTATTCTATAATCAACATTTATGTAATTTAAACCTAAAAACATAATTGTAAAAGCGATAAATACATTCCTTATAAGCTTGAACTTGTTATTATATTCTTTTATTCCGATTAATAATAAAATTATAAAACCAAGAATCAAAATCCAGGCAATATAGACACGCATAAGTGTAATTCCATAAGCATTAATATATAGTATCATTTTAGAAAGCGCTGAAATCACTAAAAATAAAGTAAATGCTATCAGATAATAAATAAATCCTTTAGTTATAATCCTTTTCTTCTTACTATCATTTACTTTAGTAAATAAATCTAACACTATTATAAAAAATAAATTTATACTTACTAACGGAACACATTCAAAAAATCCTTGTCTTGCATATTCTGAAAAAGTATATTCTGCTGGTAATATACCCATAAAGGATGATATAAGATAAGTAAATTTTGCTAAACAATACATAACATAAATAGTGCATAAGAAACTTGTAGCTGTAATAACTATTGTAAAGTCAAATTTTATTTTTATCTGTTTATTCTCCTCATTACAATTTTCCTTCTCTTTGTTTTTAACTCCATAAAAATATCCGCATAAAGGGAAATATATAATTGTAAATACAGCTATTCTTTTTATTATAGCGAAAAAATTAAAACTTAAATTATCATTTATTAAATCTATTACGTTTTTAAAAGCTATATCAGATCGCATTAATAATATAGTAGCTATAAACACTATTGGTAAACCCACGAGAAGTCCTATTAAGATTTTCCAAAATATATTAAAGAACTTTCTGTATTTATCCTTTCCATCATCTCGTATTAGTCTAATAGGCGCTAAAATATTTTTTATTGGTTTTATTATACCTATTGGAACCACCTGCATAATCCACTCAAGAGATAGAAACTCGAATTTATTGACTTTAAATTGCTCACTTGTATCTAGAACAATTAATCCATATAAAAATATCACGTTTAAAAATTTTAAAAGCATATTATCAAAAAATACAAAACATAAAGATATCATGATTATAGGTATAAGTAATAATACATTTCTCTTTATTCTTATTGTCTTATTTTGAGATAATATTAAAATGTAATATATAATTACTGATATAGGTACAGCTATTCCCCACCCGCCAAAAATCAAAAGTTCCATAAATAAAATACTTGCAGCAGCTATCCAAAATAGCGCTTTTTGATCTAATTCTTTCATAATAATTTCTCCCTCCTAACCTCATTTAAGCATTTCTACTATTAACTACCTAAGAAATTTTTCAAAAATTAAATTTTAATATTTAACTTTCTTTTACATCTTCAAGCAAATCTCCAAGCTGACACTCTAACTCCTCACAAATTTCATCCAATGTTGAAAATCTTATGGCTTTTCCTTATTATATTATTATATTTCTTGTATTTCAATAGTTTTTTATTGAAATACGATATATTTTTATTGATACTTTAAAATTAAGCCATGCATTTCACGCTATTTAACTACACCTAAAATAATCCACTTTCAAACAAGTTTTCTATGTTTGAAAGTGGACTTTTAAAACATTATATGTATATTTTAAAACTGTATATTTTACTTCCTAAACTGTAAATTGTTAATTATGCACTACAAACTTCTTAACGTATGCCTTTAGCTCATCTGCCATAACATTCAACTTTTCAATTTCATTTAAAATATTTTCACTATAAGTTGCCTGCTCTTCTGTAGAAGCTGTTACTTCCTCTGTGCTAGCAGAAGTTTCTTCAGATACAGCTAGAATTCTTTCCATATCTTGTTGTATATTCTCTCCAGCGCCCTTTACTCCATCTGTAGAATTTGAAATTCCTTCTATTTCTCTTGCAATTAAGTTTACATTGCTTAAGATATCATTAAAAACTCTAGATGTATTTTTTACTGATTCATTTTGCTCACTTATTGCATCTGTAGCATTTTTTGCACTATCTACCGCAACACTGGTAGTAGTTTTAATATCCTGTATAATTCCTTGAATCTTTCCAATAGAAGTTTGAGATTCTTCTGCAAGTTTTCTAACTTCATCCGCAACAACTGCAAAGCCTTTTCCCTGCTCCCCTGCTCTTGCTGCCTCAATAGCTGCGTTTAAAGCTAATAAATTAGTCTGTTCTGCTATATCTTCAATTACCTCCACAATTTGTCCTATTTGCACAGTCCTATCATTTAAAGTAAATATAACTTTAGATACCTGATTAACTGCATTAGTGCTCTCTTCCATCTTTATATTCTGTGCATTCACGATCTCTACACCAGCTTTAACCAATTCTTCTGCTTCTACTGATGATCCAAGTGAATTATTACTATTAACTGCAATTTCCTCTATAGCTTCAACAATACTGTTAATTGATCCAAGTGTTCTTTCAACGCTTTTAGCCTGCTCATCACTTCCTAGAGCTAATTGGCTGGTGGCCTCTGCAATTTGGCTGGATACAATTTCAGCCTGTTTAGCTGAATTTAACACTTCCTCAGAAGACGTTGTTACATTATCAGCCGCCACAGAAATTTGCTGAACTAAATTTTTTAAACTTTCCCTCATATCTATAAATGATTCTGATAATTCTCCTATTTCTCCACCAGTATTTACATTAAAGTTATAAGCTAAATTACCTTGAGCTAATTGCTTTGCAGCTTCCTTTAAAATCAATAAAGGTTTTATCATACTTTTAGATAAAATTACTCCAATCACAATAACAATGGCTAAAATAACCACCCCAATTATAATCATTTTTATTCTTATACTATTAATAGATGCAAAGGCTTCATCCCTACTCTGCCTAACTACAACTGCCCAGCCTGTAGTTGTCACCTTTGTATAGCTTCCAAACACTTTTTCCCCTTGATATTCATACTCCTCTGCTCCAGATTCTCCTGTTAAAGCTTTCTTAACAATATCCACATCTGAAACATTAGTTCTTTCTTCAACCATTTTTCCATCGGGATGAGCTAAAATCTGCCCTTGAGTGTCTGTTATAAATGCATATCCCGTTTTTCCAAGAATAACTTTATTTCTCATCTCTTCTAGTGAATTTAAATCTAAGGTTGCTCCTAAGATCCCTTCAAATTGCTTCTCAGCATTAAAAATTGGAACTGCTATAACCACTGCCGGCTTTCCTGTAGTCTTAGAAATCAATACATCACTAATTACAGTTTTTTTCTGTGAAGCTGCAGCCTGAAAATAATCCCTATCTGAATTATTATCAAATTGATTCTTTCCATCTGATCTAGCCGTCTGTAATCCTGTAGCATCTGTTACATATATAAGTGCAAAATCTGAATACTTTTTATTAACTTCTTCTAAAAGTGCCCTTTGATTTTCTGGGTTATATGATCTTAAATCATTTGTACATGCCAATCCCTCTAATACTGAAACATGTTCAGATAAAAACGCATCTATCTTTTGGCTTAGGCTTGTTGATAGTTCCTTAGTGGTGTAGGTAAGATTATCATTAACTGTAGCAACTTGTGAGTTGGTTGATACAACTCCAATTATTAATACTGATAATATAATCAGTGATGCAAGTAATGAAATTATTCTTGTCCCCAATTTTAGATTTTTAAACATAATCTTTCTCCTTTGCATTTCATTTTGTTTTAATCTACGTGCAGCAAGTTCACTGTACAGTTAATTCTAGCTAATTCACGCAATTTGAATAATTTGACCTACTTACATTTGTTAATATTTGTCTAGATTCACGTTTACTTTCTTATTGCTTATTTAATTCTATTTTATTGTGCCTTATATTTTAGCTTATGTTTTAAATGAATATAGCAAATATAACGATTATAATGTAAATTTTTGAAAATATTTGTATTATTATTACTATCGTATTTCATTGTTAAAAGCTTAACACCTCCTAAAAATTTTATGCCTTCTTTGCATCTTTCAAATAAAACTAATACTTTCTCGAATCCCTAATAGTATTGTATAATTATATTATTTAAAGGGGGCTGAAATAAATGAACATAAAATATGTAGTTATTATTCAATGTGACATTACACATAACCGTTGCAGTGGCTTTGCCTGCACAAATGCTTTTTATAATAGAGATGATGTTTTTAAAAATTATGATGATTCTACCAGATACATATCTTTTACTTGTGGTGGCTGCTGTGGCAAGAGTGTTGCTGCAAAATTAGAACATCTTTCTAAGAAATTAAGAAGTAAGAATAACATAGAAAAGGATGAGGTTGCAGTACATTTATCATCCTGCATTACAACAGATAATTATCATACTGACAGATGTCCTCATATTGATTACATTAAATCTATTATCGCAAAAAAAGGTTATAAAAATATTATAGATGGCTCTTATATAAGTAAAAACGCTGAAAAGAAAAGAGCAGAGGGCATTTATATATCTTACAATTAAACAAAAAATAAATCCTTATCTGATCAAATTCTCTATAGAGAAACTGCAAGCTATATAAACGCTGCAGAATTCCACAAAATTAAAGGCAGGAGTTTATCTCCTGCCAAAATAACATCACTCTACGTGAGTTCTGGATTCTTCATATTCCTAAAATGTGTTCTTAATGTTGCCTTATCTATTATTTCTGCATAAATATCAGGTGCCTGCTTTTTAATTCCATTTATCTTATCTGCCAAGTTATCATATACATTAGCAATATCATTATATCTATCACATAATATTTTATTCTTTTTTTGTATAATCTTATCAGTTTCTTCTATTCTTGTAATTGGCTGTGGAGTATGAGGTTTATCAAAGGTTATCCCTAGAGTATTTCCATTTATAACATATTCACTTTCTGAATACCCTGCATCTATTAATCCTGATATAAATGCATCACGCATAACACTGTTTTTAAAAGTAATATTTACATTCATCGTCAATTCTGAAGGTTCTGAATACTCTCCAAGCTTAAAGCCTGCTAACCACCAGTGTCTTTCATCTCTTGAAAAAAGTATTTTACCATTCTTTTTTAAAGTAAAAGACATTGTTAGTCTTTCTGCATCGCTTGCACAATTATAAAACATATATTTATATACTTCTGGAATATTTAAAAGTGGTTTATCTACTGTATATACTCCAATTTCACAGCCAGTATTTAAATCATATTGGCCTTTCCATAATTCAATTAACCATATTTTATTATTATATTCAAAATAAATTGGCTCACAATCTACAATCATTCCAAATGGTGCCATGGCCTCATCATACAAACGGCTATAGCCCATGTTTCTCTGCCATGGATTCATATTACAAACGAATATATCCTGCTCTGCATCATACTCATAACCAGCCATCTCTATTCCTCTATCTATCGGATGAGGAGATGATATTATGCCTAGCACAAAATTATTCATATCTTTCATCATTCGAATTCCAGCAAGCATTGCTATCAGGCCTACACACATAAATACTCACCTCAATTAAATTACTTTGATATATATTATTCTTATTGTGTGTATTATGTTAAAAGAAGACCGGCTTTTTTACTTTAAATCTTTTAACAACTGCCTGGGGTAATATCTTTTTTACATTACTTATTTTTCTAATCTATTATCTAAATGTAAAACTTATTTTAAGGAATATTATATTATGCTTCTACAGAACTCTCTTATTTATAACCTTATTTCTTTTTTGAAATCATATGCTTTTGAGGTCTAATAGTTATATCCGTTAAAACAGTTCCCTCTCTCTGGTTTAATATCATTTCCACAACATTTGCTACACATTCTCCTGTTATATATGACTCTGGCACTTCTCCTTCTTTAAAATTTGCATTTTTATAAAAATCAGTCTTAGTCATATCTGGATGTATGGTAACTACTTTAACACCAGCTTTACGGGTTTCCTCAAATAAACTTTCACTAAAGTGGCTAAGACCTGCTTTTGTAGCAGAATAAGCGCATCCTATAGGACTTGCTTTTTTAGCTGTTGTTGAAGATATATTTATTATGTATCCTGAATTCTTTTTAAGATCTCTTAAAAGCAAGTGAGTTAAAATTATAGGTGCCTCTAAATTTGTTGCTATCATTGCATGAAGTTTTTTTACATTTATTTCTTCATGAGGACCATAATATCCCACCCCTGCATCATTTACTAAAATAGATATCTCATTTTCAAGGTTTCTTATATGTTTTATCTTTTCTTCCAACATAGAAGTTTTAGTTATATCACAAACTTCTTTAATGAAATTGACATGCTGTAAATCTGTTTTTGAAAAGTCTCTAGCTAAACCATATATCTTATAACTATGATTTAAAAGAACTTTTGTTATTTCTAATCCTATTCCAGATGATGCTCCTGTTATTATTGCAGATTTCATATATTCTACTCCTTTACATATATATCTTATTTGGAGACATATATTTTTCTATTTCACTTCTTACCAAACTTATCATTTGATCGATATGCTTTATATTATAACTGCAGATACCATCATCAGTAATGAAAGGATATGCTAATATCTTTGAGTTCACTCTTAGTTTGCTCATTATTTTTAAATAATCCTTAGATACTCTAAACACTCCTATGCTCACTTGATAAATTTTATTCTTATTAAGTTTATTAAATGTTGTTTCTATACACTCTTTATATAACTCACTCCAATTTTCTATGTAAAGAATAGGATCAAAGCAAAGTCTTACTCTCCATCCATAATCTATTGCCTCTTCTATACTTCGTAATCTTTTTTCTAAAGACGGAGTATTTCCTTCAAATTCTTCAATAATTTTATCAGGTGATAAAGTCCATGCTAAAATTATATTATCTAAACAATGTATATCTTTTAACAGTTTAAAATTTGCACTTTTAGTTCTTATTTCTATCTTTAAATTTTCATATTTAGCTCCAACCTCAATCCACTTATGCAGAAAGCCCGTAATATTTTCAATTGCCATTAAATCCGTATCATAAGAAACACAAAGATATACTGGATGACTCTTAAGCATTTTTTCTATTTCATTTATCGTATCATCAATATTAACAAATATAACAACATTACTTGACGGATACATCCCTTGCAAATAGCAGTACTCACAATTATAAACACAATTCATAACCGCTGAAGTATAATAAAAATTATCGTTTCCAAAATCATCACACATTTCTGAACCATTATACACAAAATTATTTTTCTTTACGGCTAGTATAAGTTTTGGGCTATTCTTTTGGAGTACAAAATTTTGATTTTTTCTACAAAATACATCTTTGTAATGATCTATTTCAATTATTCTACTATTTTTTAAATGAGAAAGAATTTTAGATGAAGTAGAATAGTTAAAAGCCTCTTTTTCTACATAAACATGAGAAAATTTATAATTCCATAAGTCTTGTCTTAAGTTCTCCAAATACTCTCTTCCCTTCAATTTTAGATTTACACTCAGAGTTTTTATACTTATTAATTACATCTATAATGTATCCATTTCTTATCTTGTATTGCTTTGATAATTTTTTTAGTTCAATATCCATAGCTAAAGTAAGTTTTATATTTTCTGATAAATCTTTTAAAAGTTTATATTCTTCCATACTTATAATATCTTGATTATTAAATTTTACTTTAACTCTTTCTTTCAACCAGTTATACACTTCAGGCATAGCTTCTCCCATCAATCTTTCTATTGATTGCGGAGTAACCAAACTTGAATTCAGCATATCTGACACAATTTTTATTATATAAATATTTTGTGGATTGAAAAACATAGAAACGGCTTCATATACAAATGCTCCTTCTTGATCTACAATATCAGCCTCTATATTTTGTTCTATATTTGCATTTACAACATTTGAAAAAGATTCTAATATTCCTTCATTAAAAGGATTCTTAAATAGCATATCTGGATAAAACGCTTTTTTAGAAAAGTTATCTACTAGTTTATTGCACAAAAACACTTCGCCCTCTTGGAAGTTATTTTTTACAGAACCACAAGTACCTATATTCACAAAAATATCATCTTCATTATGTTCAAAATTTGTTAATAAATAAGTTGCAGCAACTATGGCTTTTATTCCACCTGTTCCACTAATTATAAGTATTTCATTTTCACCTTTAAAAACTTGAAATTTTGTGATTCCTATAACCTTTTTCATTTTATAATGACAAATTATATCTTTTGCTTCATAATATAACGCCGTCAAAAAATAAACCATATAATACTCACTCCAAATTATACATATTAAATCGATGCCAATATTATCGTACTATTTTAGTTATAAAATACTATTTATATATAATTATAGTAAATATATGGTAGTATTCAAGCAATAAAAATAGTTTTAATCTATAAAATAACTCTTAATATTAAGGTTTTTCCCGGAAAATTTCATTTTATCTTAAAGATTTTTATAATTTATTACTTAATGTCTGTATTAATTCTAAGTATTTTTTAAATATGAAATCGCCCAGTCTAGTTTAACTGTATAAATGAATATATTATAAAAAAAAAATTGTAAATAATCTTCTCTTGCATAAAATGCTTTCAAAAATTATTTACAATACTAATTATCATTAAATTTTAATAGAAATTCTCATATAAAGTGTCTTGATAATAATTTAAATCTAATTTTTAACACTTCATTAATTTCTAAACTACCTTTAAATATATATTTATTTCTCCCGACTTTGTCATGAATTCACTCATTAGTGGTACTATTCTTTGAAAATGTTCAGATGACATATGTTTTTCTAAAACCTTTTTATCTTGCCATTCTTCTATCATAGTTAATATGGTTTTATCTTTTTCATCTTGATACATTTCATATTTTATGCAGCCCTCTTCTTTTACAGTTGTCGCCGCCAATTCTTTTGCTAATTCAATTACATTTTGAATTTTATCTTCTTTAACATAATGTTTTGCTACTACTTTTACCATAATTAATCATCCTTCACTTAATTATATTATTTCCAATTTTCATAATGAACTTTCTTATCATTAAATCTATCCACAAACGAATTACTTTGATTGCCATCAGGATATCCAACTATAATTAAAGCAAACGGTTTGATATGTTCAGGTAAACTAAAAAGATTCTTTATATACTTCATATTTTCTTCAGCTGTTGCTACTCCTAGCCAAACTGCTCCAAGATCCAAATAAGCTGCTTCTAACAATAAGTTTTCTACGGAAGCCCCCATATCTTGCTGCCAAGCTGAAGGAATCCTATAATTATCACTATTCGCTAAGGCAACTATGGCTAATGGAGCACTTCCGGCCATTTTCGAATATGGACTCATCCCTGACAATTTATTTAAAGTATCTTTATTTTCAACAACAATGAATTCCCAAGGTTGTTGATTAGCTGCTGAAGGTGCTTGCATAGCAGCTCTTAATAATTTTTCTATTTTTTCCTTTTCAACCGACCGATCTTTATATTTTCTAATACTTCTTCTATTAAAAATTGTTTCCACTAGTAATACCTCCTTAATTTAGTTGTACATACAACAATATTAATACTTTATATTCAATTTTTAGATTTTATGAAGAGCTACTAATAATTTAATTCATAAACTCATAGCTATAACATCTTCATACCACCTAAAACTTAAAAACAGATTATTTTTTCTCCATCTTATCACATGCTAAATTTATTACTGTAATAAGCTTTTTGTACTCTTCTTCTCCAATAGCTTCTAAATATCTTGAATGAAGATTCCCCCATGCAATATTTATATCTGGTTGAAGGTCTTTTCCCTTAGCAGTTAAATATATAAAAGATTTCTTTCCTTCATTTTGCCTTCTTAAAAGGCCTTTATTTTCGAGCTTATCTATAAATCTAGTTATTGTTGATGGTGCAATGCATAGAACTTCTCCTAATTCCTTTTGAGTTATTCCTTCTTTTTTGCCAACAACACTAATTAAGTAAATATATGTTGGTGAAAGTCCTGTTATTCTAAATTCCTCATCTGCTATTTTCCCTATAACTCTAGCTAATTTATTAGATGAAAAATATAAGCAATCACACAATAATTCATTTATATCTAACATTATTATATTTTCCTTTCAAATCGAATTTCTATCATATTATGTTTTATATGAGTATTATAACATTAAATAAGTAAAACTCATGATTTTTTAGTCTATTAAAATCTAATCTAGCGAATTATTGTTTGTACATACAACTATATATTACTTATTAAATTATGTCAACAAATCCCTATGTTTCATTCCTTTACATGAAAATCATTGACAATCATAAAAAATTATACTATCATAAAATATACTAAGTCGGTATACTTTTAAGGAGTAAAATGTATGAATATAAATCAAGAATCTGATTATGCTTTTAGGATAGTGCTTATGCTATCTAAAGAAGGAGTAGACAATAAATTAGATGCAAAATCTTTATCTGAAAAAGGAAATATTCCTCTTAGATTTTTATTAAAATTAACTAGAAAGCTGACTCAAGCTGGAATTGTTAAATCATACAGAGGGGTTAATGGCGGCTATGCTATAATAAAAAACCCAAAGGATATAACCTTGAAAGATGTGGTTGAAGCTATACAAGGTCCTATTATTTTAACAAGATGTGTTTATGACAAAGAAACATGTAGTGCTAATAAAGGCGGTCATTGTTCTATACATAGGTCTTTGTGCGGTATCCAAAATACAATTGTGACTGAATTAGAAAAAGTTAATTTTGATAGTCTAAAAAATGATACTTGGTAACTTTAAATTTTATAAAAAAATATAAAGGGCGAAAGCCCTTTATATTCGAACAAAAGTACACCTTTTAAGTATAGTTTAATTTTACTTTACCACAAAATATTAAATACAAAGGAGACGATTAGTATGTCAATGTGTACATCAGCAGATTGTAAATTATGCGAATTTTTATCATCAAAAGAAGAAGTTGAAACCTCTTTCAATAGGGTTGAAAAACAAAAAGCTAAATGTAAGTTTGGAAAAACAGGAGTATGCTGTAAACTTTGTTCAAATGGGCCATGTAAGATAACTCCAAGCTCTCCGCGAGGAGTTTGTGGTGCTGACGCAGATACCATAGTAGCAAGAAACTTTTTAAGAGCTATTGCTGCTGGTTCAGCCTGCTATCTTCATGTAGTTGAAAACACAGCTAGAAACTTAAAAGACATTGGTGAAGGTAAGGGAAATCTTAAGATAAAGAGCCCAGAAACTTTGGATAAACTTGCAGAAATCTTTGGTATTGTTGAAAAAGACATAAATACAAAAGCTATTAAAGTAGCTAACGAGGTTTTAAATGATTTATATAAGCCTAGATTTGAAAAAATGGAATTAGTTAAAAAGTTAGCTTATGCTCCAAGATATAAAAAATGGGAAGAATTAAACATATTACCTGGTGGTGCTAAATCAGAAGTATTTGATGCTATAGTAAAGACTTCAACAAACTTAAATAGTGATCCAGTAGATATGTTATTTAACGCATTAAATCTTGGAATATCTACTGGAATATATGGTTTAGTACTAACTAACCTTTTAAATGATGTAATGCTTGGTGCTCCAAAAATCAGACAGGCAAAGGTAGGCTTTAGAGTAATTGATGAAGATTACATAAACATAATGATAACAGGACATCAACATTCTGATATTGCTCATCTTCAAGAGAGATTAATAGATGAAAATATTAAGCAGAAAGCAATAGCTGCAGGAGCAAAAGGCTTTAGATTGGTTGGATGTACTTGCGTTGGACAAGATTTGCAGCTAAGAGGGGAACATTACACTGAAGTATTCTCAGGACATGCTGGAAATAACTATACAAGTGAGGCTGTACTTGCAACAGGTGCTATAGATTTAATCGTATCTGAATTTAACTGTACAATTCCTGGACTTGAAACTGTAGCTGAAAAATTTAATGTAAAAACTATTTGCATAGATGATGTTGCTAAAAAGAAAAATGCTGAGTACATAAACTTTAATATGAATAATGCTGAAGAAATAAGTGAAAAAATTATAATTGAAGCGCTAGAAAGTTATAAAAATAGAAGAAAAACTGTAACAATCGATATTCCAAAGGACCATGGTCATGATGATGTTGTTACAGGTGTAAGCGAAGGTTCTTTAAAGGAATTCTTAGGCGGAAATTGGAACGGACTTATTGATTTAATTGTAAAAGGAAAAATTAAGGGTATTGCAGGTGTTGTTGGCTGCTCTAATTTAACAGCCAAAGGTCACGATGTGTTTACTGTAGAACTTACCAAGGAATTAATAAAAAGAGATATCTTAGTTTTATCTGCTGGATGCTCTTCAGGAGGCCTTGAAAATGTTGGTCTTATGTCACCTGGTGCAGCTGAACTTGCTGGAGATAATTTAAAAGAAGTATGTAAGACTCTTGGAATTCCGCCAGTATTAAACTTCGGCCCATGTCTTGCTATTGGAAGATTAGAAATGGTAGCAACTGAACTTGCTGAAACCTTAAATATTGATATACCTCAGCTTCCATTAGTATTATCAGCACCACAATGGCTTGAAGAACAGGCATTAGCTGACGCATCCTTTGGATTAACACTTGGTTTACCATTACATGTTGCAATCTCTCCATTCATTGATGGAAGTGAAGTTGTTACTAAAGTCTTAAAAGAGGATTTAGTTAATATAACAGGTGGTAAACTCATAGTTGAAGAAGATGTAGTTAAAGCTGCTGATGAGCTAGAAAAAATTATTGAAGATAGACGAGTTAAGATGAATATCTAAGTAATATTAAAACACCTAAATAGTGCACAAATTCTGCATTACTTAGGTGTTTTATTTACCTTAATCATTTTAATGCTTCATTAAGGCAAGACTAATTCCAACTACTATTTTATGCCTTCAAACGCATATTTTATTAAATTTTTTATAAACATTTCATTAACTTCATCACCTGTAATCAATAATCTATAAAATAATGCTCCAAAAATTAAATCCATAGTTAATTCTATATCTAAATCATTATTTAATTCTCCTCTTAAAATCCCACGTTCTAAAATATATCTCGAATCGAGTCTACGAGGTTTAAAATATATTGAGCGATAAGTTTCAGCCAGCTTTTGATCAAACTGGCCTTCTGCTATTATCTCATTAATTACTTTTCCTTCTCGACTAGTTAGAAATTTCGCCAAATTAATCACTTGAATTATCATGTCATTAATAGTTGATCCCGTATCAGGTATTGGAAGCCTCACAACTGCAGCATCAAAAAAAGCATCCATAACAACAGCCGCTTTATTTGCCCACCATTTATAAATAGTAGCCTTACTAACCCCAGCTCTTTCAGCAATCTTTTCAATTGTAACTGCTTCAAAACCAACTTCAAGCAATAGGTCATATGAAGCAGAAAGAATAGCCTGCTTAGTTTTTTCACTACGTGGACGTCCCAATTTTTTTTCCATGTATAATTACCTCCATTGTAATCAATTCATAATAATATACTTAATAAACTATACGTATATTATATATATTCCATTTATCAATTTCCAGTCATAGATTAATAATTTTTAATTTTTATTATCGATAATTATAATTTTTTCAATTTCTAATCATAAATTAAGCGAAAAATTTTATATAAAAACTATTTACAAAACTGAACGTTTAGTATAGTATATATTTATAAACTATACGTTTAGTTTTTTAAGTATGATTTTTATTTTATATATATTGCAATTGATTTTATACATTTAACATTTAGATATTTACTTATCAGATAGACATCCTAAATGTAGTTTTATTATTGCAACATATATAATGAAAGATTTGAATTATTGAAATATCTGATGGAAATAATAACTATGGCAAATCATACTTAGTACTTGTATTTAATAAAATCTGCAAATTTTAAAAATTTATTTATATTAGGAGGAAAAATCAATGAAAGTTATCGCATTTAATGGAAGCCCAAATAAAGAAGGTAATACTTATCACGGAATAAAATTAGTCACTGATGAACTTGAAAAGCAGGGAATCGAAACAGAAATAATCCATGTAGGGAATAAATCTATTAGAGGATGCATTGCTTGTGGATATTGTACAAAAAATAAAAATGAGAAATGTGCTATTAATACTGATCCTGTTAATGATTGGATTCAAAAGATGAAAGATGCAGATGGAATAATCTTAGGCTCACCAGTACACTATTCAGCAATTGCAGGGACAATGAAATCATTCTTAGATAGAGCTTTTCGTGTAGCAGAGGCTAATAATAGTATGCTAAGACTTAAAGTTGGAGTTGCTGTAGTAGCTGTAAGACGAGCTGGCGGTATTCCAACCTTTGATCAATTAAATAATTATATTAATCACTCTGAGATGTTAATCCCTACTTCGAATTATTGGAATGTTATTAATGGAAGATTACCAGGTGAAGTATTGCAAGACGAAGAAGGAACTCAAATAATGAGTATATTAGGAAAAAATATGGCTTGGCTTCTTAAGCTCATAGAAAACGGACACGGAATTATAGAGAAGCCAGAGAGAGAAGAAAAGATATTCACTAATTTTATTCGCTAAATCATTATTTTCATCCATACATTAGAATAGCAATATCTCACATTTAATAAAGTAACCTTTACAGAATTGTTATTCTAATTTCCCTATTCAATTAAAAATGTTATTTTATAAGGAAGTGATTTAAAATGCATCAAGCAAGTAATGCAATAATAAAAGATAATAATTCTTCAAGTAATTTAGAAGCTAATCCAACACTTAGCCGTTTGCTCATTTTAATTATGTCCATAGCTTGCGGAGCTACTGTAGCAAATTTATATTATATACAACCTTTACTCGCTGATATAGCTAAAACCTTTAATGTTAATCAATTAAGTATAGGTTTTGCAGCAATGCTCACACAAATAGGCTATGCTGTTGGAATGATATTTATATTACCACTAGGAGATATAAAAGAGAAACGAAAATTAATTATAATAATGCTTTTATGCTCAATAGTCTCACTTATGAGTATGTTTTTCTCTTCAAGCATTTTTACATTAGCCTTATCCTCTTTTGCTGTTGGTTTTACTTCTATCATTCCTCAACTTATTATTCCTTTAGCTGCGCAACTGTCAGATCCCAAACAAAGAGGTCAAATAATTGGAATGATTATGAGCGGTTTATTAGTTGGAATATTGATTTCTCGTACAATTAGCGGGATTTTAGGTAGTTACCTTGGTTGGAGATCTGTTTATCTTATTGCCGCAATTATGATGTTTATTCTTATGCTTATTCTAAGAAAATTAATACCCTTATGCAAATCTGTTTCAGATCTCAAGTATACTGAATTATTAAGATCAATGTTATATTTAATAAAAACAGAACCTATTTTAAGAAGAACGTCTATAAATGGTGCTCTTATGTTTTCAGCTTTCAGCGCCTTTTGGACTTCACTTATATTTTTACTTGAAAGTTCTCATTACAATATGGGATCTGAAGCCGCAGGCCTATTAGGATTAGTTGGAATTAGCGGTGCTCTTGCAGCTCCAATAGTTGGAAAACTAGCTGATAAGAAAGGTCCTAGATTTGCAATAGGTATAAGTATAATTGTAGTTATAATTTCCTATTTATTATTCTTCTTATTTGGATTTAAAATATGGGGACTTATTCTAGGAGTTATTTTTCTCGATTTAGGAGTACAATCTTGTAATGTCTCAAATCAAGCAATAGTACAAGCCTTAAATGAGAAAACACGTAATAGACTTACAACTATTTATATGGTCAGCTTTTTTCTTGGAGGAGCAGCTGGTTCCTTTTTAGGCTCATACAGTTATTCTCATTTCGGATGGTATGGGGTTTGCGTTTTTGGAATGGCAACTCAAATTATAGCAATAATTCTTTTTAAAACTGGTAAAAAATCATTATAAAAATGGAAGTGTTAAATTTATAGTACTATAAAGACTCATACTAAATTGGATAGTATGAGTCTTTTAAACTTCAGAATAATTTTTCAGTCTAAATTCTTTAAAATTCTTTAACTATTTCTTGGTATAAACTTTTAAAAGCACTATTTTTTCTCCATATGAAATAAAAATCATGAGTTTTCTGCAAATCTTCAACTTCTATTTTCTTTAATGTTCCATCCTTAAGTTCATCTTTCACCGCAACTTCATATAAAGATGTAATTCCATTATTATTTTTAACTAAATGCTTTATTGCATTAATATTTCCTATTTCTACAACTTTATTGAAATCATTTAGGGTTAGGTTTTGTTTCTCTAAGTTTTTCTCAAAAATATCTCGCGTGCCTGATCCTTTTTCTCTTATTATCAAGGTCTCTTGAAGTAGATCCTCCAATACACATGGCTGCTTCTTTAATCTATAATCTTTTCCTGCAACGCAAATATACTTTTCTCTTGAATATACAGCAAAATCATATTCATTTTTTACAAAATATCCTTCTACTAATGCAAAATCAATTTCACCCTGTTCTAATTTATTAAGAAGTTCTTCTGTGTTCTCTACAATCATAGTCATTCGCATATTATTATTTCTATTTAAATAATTACTAAGTCTTGATGGTAATATAAATTCTCCAATTGTAAGGGTTGCACCAAATTTAAGGCTTCTTATCCCTAGTTTTTCTTGAGTAATCTTTTCTTTTAAATATTGTTCATCGTGTTTCATTGTAGCAACAGTTTCATAAAATATTTTCCCCGATTTAGTAAGGCTTATCTTTTTGCCTTCATATTCAAAAAACTTGGTATCATAGCTCTTTTCTAAATACTTAATATGTTGAGATACCGCTGGCTGCGTAATGCGCAATGCTTCTGATGCTTTAGTGAAATTCATGTATTTGCATACAGCTAAAAATGTATCTATCCTGAAATCTAACATACCTATCACCTCTTTAATTAACTATAACATATTTTTATCATTATATAAAAATAAATAATTTTTAATTATGATTACTACCTGCTAATATACTATTTAGAAGTACAAATTAAGAAAAGGGGAATCATTATGAATTTTATTAAAAAAAATTATCAAGGTTTATTACTTTCGTTTTTAATCGGTATTGCTGCTTGGTTTCTTGGAGAAAAATTCTCAATAATAGGAGGCCCGGTATTTGGTATTTTATTAGGTTTAATAATTGCACTTTTTCCACGTAATAATTCTTTTGACGCTGGAATTAAGTTCACATCAAAAAAAATACTACAATATGCCATAGTTTTACTTGGCTTCGGAATGAATCTCTTTCAGATATTTAAAGTAGGCAGTCAATCATTGCTAATTATAGTTTCAACTATTTCAACCTCACTAATTGTTTCTTATCTAGTAAGTAAACTAATGAAAATCCCATCAAATGTATCTATATTAGTAGGCGTAGGATCTTCCATCTGTGGTGGCTCAGCCGTTGCTGCTACTGCTCCAGTTATAGATGCTCATGATGAAGATATTGCAAAATCAATTTCTGTTATTTTCTTATTTAATGTAATTGCTGCATTCTTATTTCCAATGCTAGGTAACCTATTAGGTTTTAATGACATAGGATTTGGAATGTGGGCTGGAACCGCTATAAATGATACTTCTTCAGTAGTTGCTGCTGGTCAAACATGGGCAAGTGCTCATGGAAGTGATGTAGCTCTAAACTATGCCACAATTGTTAAACTTACACGAACTCTTGCTATAATTCCAATTACATTAGGCCTTGCATTATATCGCTCTAAAAAGCATTCATCAACTACACTCAGCCTATCAAAGATATTTCCATGGTTTATTTTATTCTTCCTATTAGCTGCTATTATAAGCACAGCATTTAACATGGACGCAAGTATTACAAGACCTCTAACTGAAGCAGGTAAGTTCTTTATTACAATGGCTATGGGTGCAATCGGCTTAAATACTCACATAGTCAAACTTATCAAAACTGGTGGAAAACCAATTATTATGGGACTTTGTTGTTGGATAAGCATTGCATTTGTTAGTCTACTTATACAGCATATCTTACATATCTGGTAATATAAAAACAAACTTCAATATAAGGCTAACATCAATATGAAAATTTATTAATTCTGGAATACCAATAAAAGGATAATGTAATGTTTAGCAAACAAAATTTTTTAAATCTAATTTTAGAAGAAGGTGCTATTATGATTTCTATAAATGCAATAAGTTATTTAAAAGCTGTAGCAGAATTACAGGCAGATGTAATTCCAGGAGGAATTTTATTTGTTATAGCTGAAGGCGATACATTTATATGGAGAAAAGCTTCAAAATTTTTTGATCCTGATATTTTTCAGGTTGGTCAGAAGGTACGAAAAGGTGGTACAACAGAAAGAGCAATGAAAGAGAATGGTATTGCCATTGCAAATTTACCACGTTCTGTATATGGGACAAGAATAAGAGTTATTTCAGAGTCATTAGTTAGCGAAGAAGGTCAAGCTGTTGGCGCATTCACTTTTGTATTACCAATAATACATCCAGTTGCAAAATCCTTTAAGGACTTTGCTCCTATTTTAGCAGAGATGCTTCCAGAGGGTGCTTTTCTATATATATCCGATTTACATAAAGTTATTAGAAGGCAAGGCTCTAGAAAATTTGATGTGTCTACTATACAATTAAATTATGAATTAAAGGAAGATGATATCGCCAGTAATGTTATAAAATCCAAAAGACCTATTTCTATGAAGGTAGACAGCTCAAAATATGGTGTTCCTGTTTTGATAATAAGCTATCCTCTATTTGATGAAGACAATTCTAATGAAGTTGTTGGTACCCTAGGCTTGATAATTCCAAAGGTACTTGCTGGCAATCTTCGTGATATGTCAAATAATCTTAAAGATGGCCTTGAAGAAATAGCTTCTGCCATTGAACAATTAGCTGCATCAGCTTCTAATATTCATATAAATGAACAAAAATTAGATACAGATATTAAAGAAATAACAGAACTTTCAGATGAGATTAATGAAGTATCAACTTTTATAAAAACAATTGCAAATGAAACAAATATGCTTGGACTAAATGCTGCAATAGAAGCCGCTAGAGCAGGAGAAGCTGGAAGAGGTTTTGGGGTTGTTGCAAAAGAAATCAGAAAATTATCTGACCAGTCTAAAGACACAGTGCCTCAGATTATAAGGTTAACTGATAGTATAAAGAAAAAGGTAGAAAAAACAACAGATGAGAGTAGAAATTCATTAGGTTCAATCCAAGAACAAGCTGCTGCCACAGAAGAGGTTACAGCTAGCATTCAAGAAATGAGCGCTATGTCAGAAGAGTTAAATAAAATAGCACAAGAATTGTGATAATACATTAACTTTAGGAGTTAATTAATTATATTATAATAAGGCGAACCACCTTCATTTGAGTTTGGTCCGCCTCAATTATTAAATTATTATTTATATGAATTAATTATTTTACTACTACAGAAACCCCATCAGGTATGACTACAACCTTTACATTTTCACCCTTTAACTCGTATGCTCTCTTTAAGGCTTCTTCAATAGTTTGTGCACATTCCATATGCATGTTTTTAATTATTTCAGGATCACACATATCAGTTACCATGATTACTTTATTTTTGCTTAATATTCTTGCTAAAATTTGAAATTCCCATTGATCTGGCTTCGTTTTATCTTTAGAAACTTGAAGAACTTTATTAAGTACTTCCGCTGGACTTTTAGCCTCTGCCATATTTTTATAAAATGACTCTCCGCCATGCCCATCATTGCAGGCTGCTACCATTATTATTACTGAATCTTCCTTGCAACAAGCTTCTGCTGCTGTCATTCCTTTAACTGATTGATAAATATTCTGATCAAGAGGATATCCACCATTAGAACTGATTACTATATCTCCTTTAACGCTATTAATGCTTGAAAGTTCTGAAACAAATTTACATCCTTCTTCATGTGCAAATTTACTATGTCCACTAACAGCGTGTATGATCTTTTTGTCTTTATCTATAACAACATTTAATATGAATGCTAATCCCGCCTTTTCGGCTGCAAAAATCATATCCTCATGTATAGGATTCTTACCTAATATTCCTGTTCTTGCATGGCCACTTCCTATAAATTCAGAATTATGATTCCACATTATTGTACCAGCACTTGCAATTCCAGGAAGAATGCTTTTTCTTCCTCCAGAAAATCCTGCGAAGAAATGTGGTTCTATAAAACCTTCAGATATTAAAAGTTCTGCATCAGCAGCTAACTTATTTATCCATAGCTCTCCTCCGGATGGAAGAATTCCCACAAAAGCTTGATCCTCTTTTCTTTGAGAATAATGATTGATTACTTGTTCATTATTTACAATTTCTTCTCCAAACTTATCTATCATTTCTTCTCTGGTAGTAGGTCTATGAAATCCTGTAGCAATAAGAATCTTTATGTCTATATCCGGATTTACCCTTCTAATTCTTCTAAGAAGTATTGGTAAAGTTATTTTGCTTGGAACAGGTCTAGTATGATCACTTGTTATAATAACCATGTTCTTTTTTCCTTGTACCAATTCCTCTAATCGTTTACTTTCAATAGGATTATCCAATGCTTTTTCAACAATTTCTTCTTGAGTAAGCTCTGATTTATAATTGTGTGCCTTAGATTCAAGCACCGCTTCAAGATTATCGTCCGGAATATTCGCTTCTAAGAATCTTTTGTTATACGGTATTTTTATTGTTGCCATAATATCTCCCCTTTTCTAATACTTTAGCCTCTTTATAAAAATAACCATCACTTAAAGAATTATTGCATAATTAATTTAAAATACTACATTCTTATTAATAAATATATTTTTTAGCTGTTGCAATCCATGTAGTTTATAATATAGCAGCAATACTTTGGAATAAAGTTATTTTTATTACACTCAAGCAATTTGGTCTGACCAATTTTCCTTGTTAAAATAATATTATCACAATTACCAAAATATTGCTACATTACAATGGGAGACTATATTTCTAATTTTATCTTTAGATATTAAACTTAAAATTTATTAAAATGAAGTTTTTCATATAGTAAAGTATCTTCTTCATAAGGCTTTTTTTCTTCTCCAGGGTAGCCAATAGCTAACATACATTCAACACTATATTGCTCAGGTATCTCCATCACTTTTCTAATATATTCCTCTGCTGACTCTTGTTCTATACGGAATCTTTTTCTTACTTGTATCCAACATGAACCTAAACCTAAGTCATGTGCTATCAATTGCATAAAAGTTGATGCTATAGAAGCATCTTCAACCCATACGTCACTTGCACCCTTATCAGCTATAACTATAATTGCCAAAGGTGCATATGCTAAATAACTTGGACCTGGTTCCCTACACAAAGAAAGTTTTTTAAGCAATTCAGCATCAGTGACAGCAATAAACTGCAATGGCTTTCTCGACATGGATGATGGAGCTAGTAGAGCGCTTTTAAGAATTATATCTATTTTTTCCTTTTCTACTTCCTTATTTTCAAATTTTCTAATGCTTCTTCTGGTTTTTAACTTATCAAATAACATTAATTATTCCTCCTAATTTTATATATTTGTAATTAATTTTAATATAAATTTTACAATTAGTTTTATGCATTTTATATCTTGTTATTTACTTAACCTATAGACCTTACAAATGTAATTCTATTATTGCAATATATATATAATGCATATTCTTACTACTATTATTTATAGGTTACACTTTAAGTATTTCATAAAAACTTTAACAAAATACCTATTAGTTCTGGTCATATTGTTTATTCAATCACCTCTTCTAAACCTTCATCAAACCACATAAAAACAATGAAACCGAAATAATCCTATTTTTTAATATGTTCGTTGCCCCATTTACTCATAAGTTCAAGAATTGGTATTAATGTCATTCCCTCTTCAGTTAATGAATATTCAACTCTAGGTGGAACTTCATTATATTGTTCTCTATGAATTAAATTACTGATTTCAAGTTCTTTTAGTTGTGCACTTAATGTCTTATGAGCAATAGGCTCTAAACTATCCCTCAATTTATTATATCTTATTATCTTAGCTTTATATATTTTCCATAATATAATCCACTTCCACTTTCCCTCAACTACAGACATTGTATATCGCATTCCACAGGTTCCATACTTATCCTCAAAACTATTCATAAATCTCTCCTTTACTTACCTTTGGGTTAGAATATAACAAATAAGTGCATACTTACTTATTTTTTTATTATCATATATAATTCATAACATAAAGTCAATTAAGCATGTAGATGGAGGTAATAGTTAATGAAAGTAATAGCAATTAACGGAAGTCCAAGAAAAAATAAAAATACAGCTACTCTTCTTACCAAAGCACTTGAAGGAGCATCTTCATTTGGTGCTGAAACAGAGCTTATTCACCTTTATGATCAGAATTATAAAGGTTGTGTAAGTTGTTTTGCTTGTAAATTGAAAGATGGTAAAAGTTATGGAAAATGCGCCTTAAAGGATGATTTAACACCTATTATTGAAAAAGTTTCGAGTGCTGATGCAATTATTTTAGGCTCTCCAATATACTTACATTCGGTTACTAGTGCAATGAGATCTTTTTTAGAAAGACTAGTATTTCAATATTTAGTCTATGATGAAAATCATGCAAGCCTTTTTCAAAGAAAAATACCAGCTGGATTCATTTATACAATGAATGTAACCAATGAGCAATTTAAAGCTGACTATGAGGCTGATCTAAAATCTCTTCAAGCATATATAGAAAAAACCTTTGGATCTTTTGAATCCCTAGTTGTAAATGACACATACCAATTTAATGATTATTCAAAATATGTTGCCACACTATTTGATGAAAAGAAAAAGAGAAAGGTTAGAGAAGAACAATTCCCAAAAGACTGTCAAAATGCATTTGATATGGGAGTACGATTTGTTGAACAATCGAAATAGTTTTGTTGGTTTGAACCTAAATTTATTAAATGTAATTATGAGTGAATAGAAAAAGCCTGAGAAATTTTTATAAGTTTTCAGACTTTTTATCTTATTGGGAATATACTATTGTCTCTTCTCAATATATTACACATATTTTAATGCTAAATTATCCAACTCTGTTTTTAATTTCGAATTATTAAATTTAGCTGCAATTGGAGAAAATATCTCTATAGTTTCTTTTGCTTTTTCTTTCCATCTTTGTGATTCCATGAATTCTATTGTCCTCATATTATGGAGACGATCTGCTAATTTTATCATAATGACATGGTCATCAAACTCTTCTTTATTTTTTATCTTTGAATATTTCTCATTAAAATTAGTTACATCACTTATTATCTTTGCAACTTTTACTGAGAAATTTTCTTCTACTTCCTTTAACGTTACTCCAGTTTTTTCTTCAATTATATCATGTAATAAACCTGCTATAATTGTTTCTTCATCTGCCTCCATTTCTGCTAATATAATAGCAACGTTAATGGGATGTGTGACATAATCTTCTCCGGACTTTCTCTTTTGCCCTTTATGAGCCAAGCAAGCTAAATCATATGCCTTTTCCAACATTTTAAAATCATAAAATATCTTATTATTTTGAATACTTTCAATTAAATGTCCGTACAATTCCTTTGGTTCTTTATAATTCTCAGTTCCTTTCAAAAATATATTAGCATTTTCATAAATTTTATCATAATCCATATAACAATTACCTCCTTCAAATAATCTTTGAATATAAATAGCATGAATAAACCCAGGAGAAAAGCCATATTTTTTCCGAAAAGCTTTTGTAAATCCACTATGAGTTTGATATCCGTACTCAATAGCTACATCAAGTATTTTTTTACCTAGCATAATATCTTCTGTAGCTCTAAAAATTCTTCTCTCCTTTACATACTCCATAAGAGATACACCCATTTGTTCCCTAAATATCCTTGAAAAATGATATATTGAATATCCCATTTTTTTAGAAATGGATTCTACTGTTAATTCTTCTTTTATATTATCTTCAATATATTGAATACATAAAAGTATGATATCATCATATCTCAAAGCTCTCACTTCTTAATTCCACGTGGTAATTATACTATAAATCTATTTTTCATTTATTGCTGTTCCATTTTTGCTATCCTAATAAATTTAAATTATTATATCATATGCACATCTTTATATTCACAGGATTTATTATCAACTTTCTTCTAGAAACAAAATAGGAAGGAGAACCTCATCCAGTTCTATCTGGATTTGGTTCTCCTCCATTACTTAGGTAACTTATTAAGTTATCATTACTAAAGGGAAACTCGACTCACATTCGTTCGCTGAGTAAGTTCGAATGACGAAATGTAAAATTTCAATTCTTACTTATGATATGGTTCACCCTTCATTATTCTAAACCCTCGATAGATTTGTTCTAATAACATGACTCTAAAGAGCTGATGTGGAAATGTCATCTTCGAAAAGCATAACTTATAATTTGCTCTAGCCAAGACACTTTTTGAAATTCCAAGGCTTCCGCCTATTATAAAGGCTATGTTTGAATCACCCATCACCCCTAGATTTTCTATGTAGTTTGCGAATTCTTCTGATGTTAATTGTTTTCCTTTCAAATCCATTGCTATTACAAACATGTTGTCCTTTATCTTACTAAGAATTCCTTGTCCTTCTTTTTCCTTAATTGCCTCTTCTTCTTTTTCTGAAGCATTATCTGGTGTTTTTTCATCTGCCAATTCTATTATCTCTAACTTGCAATATCTTCCTAATCTTTTCGAGTACTCTTCTATAGCTTCTTTTAAGTATTTCTCTTTCAATTTTCCAACTGTAATAATGGTTATATTCATTTTTTCTCCTTTAGTTACTTACATATCATTAACTTATAAACTAAGAATATCATTTCATTATAGCTATTCAATTTAACATATTAATTAAACAAAATTCTGTATGTATAAGTCTTTACATAATGTATAAATTTACTTTTTGATTATTTACCTATATTATACCTTAAAATAAAAGGAGTACTATTCAAAGTTTATGATATAGTACTCCTATTATTAAAAAGCCTTAAGTTACGCTAGTCGTACTACCACGCCTTAATAAGCTCATAATAATCTGCTATGTAAAATACTTCACAATTTCAATTGGTTTACTAAATATGATTTCGCAATTAATGTTATCTGTTTTCTCTGAATATCTGCAATGTGCAAATTTTATTCCTGCCGCACACGCTGCTTCATAATCCACTAAAGCATCTCCTATATATATAATTTCTTCCCTATTAATGCCGTTATTATTCATAAACTTTATTAATGGTTCTGGGTTTGGTTTATGTTTTTCCGTATCTTCCTTACATATAAATGATTTAAAACTTTCTAATAAAGAACTCTCTTGTAAATCTTCTTTTAATTGACTATAAGTCTTAGATGTTACTATACCAAGGCAATAATTTTTTTCTAATTCTAATAACATTTCCTTTATTCCATCAAAGAAATAATTATAATTAGAATATTTCTTTACATTATCACTCCACTGTCTCCATGTACTTATAATCTTATCGTCCTTTACTCCAATCTTTCTTAAAGCTTCATCTCCAGGTATCCCCATTAACCTCCTAAGTTCTTCTTTCGAATATTTCTGACCATACAAATCCATCATAGTTTCTTGTAGCCCTAGAATATTTGATAAAGCTGTTTCTATTAAGGTTCCATCTACATCAAAAACAATCCACTTAATCATACTTTTTCTCCTCAGCCATAAATATTACATTGAGATTCCATTTTTAACAAGCTTTATTCCTGCATTCATAAATTCACTCGTTAAATACAACATTCCATCTAAATAATCTTTGCTGCTATCTTCAGATACTATTACCTTAGGAATTATATTATTCGCAGCATAATTTTTACTTGCTTCATTTATTTCATCTATGAGATTTCTTTTTAAAGCATCTCCTCCAACTACAATAAATGCTGGATTTATAATGCAATTTAAAATTGCTATAACCCTTCCAACCACATCTACATATTCTTTATCTTCTAGATCATTGTTTACTACATTTAACAAATATCCTTCTTTTCCTATTGGCATAAATCCTAATTCACCCGCAAAATTATTTTCTCCTCGTATAAGGTTGCCATTTGCGATTATTCCAGCACCTACACCAAACTTAGAAAAATGAACATATATGAGATTCAATACACTAATGTCTATAGTTTTAATTCTATTTATATAATTTAAACTAAATCCAAGAGCTATAGCATTTAAATCATTCTCAAGTATAACTGGAATTTCAAATTTTTCTTCAATATAGTTTCCTATATCAATTTTTTCCCAATTATCAAGTTTATTTCCCGAGAAATAATTCCCCTTATCAACTACTCCTGGTACTCCTATTCCTATAACTCCAATCTTATAGCTTTCAGTAACATTATTTATAAATTTATCTAAGGAATTTTTATATTCTTTTCTTTCAAGTCTTGCTGCATTTTTTTCAATAATATCTCCTAATGGATTAGCTATGGCATAATGAATCGTATCTTCTTCAATATAAAATGATAGCAATAGATTTTCTTTTAAATTAAGCGCATACCTTTCAGCTCTTCTTCCTCCACTAGAGTTATCAAAACCTAAACTAACTATTTCTCTATCTTTTAGTAATTCTTCTATAAGTGTTCTCACTGTAGTTGCACTAATTCCTGTGCTGTTAGATATTTCTGCCTTAGTTGCAGAACCTTTATCTTTTAATACACGTTTAATTAATGCATTATTTACCTTTTTCATAATCTGCGGTTTTCCTGATAAATCATTCATATTTAACACCTTTAATTAATTCAATACTTATAACGGATACTTTTAAAAGTATCTGATATAAGTATAGTATATCTACTAGAAAAAAACAACTACTTTATGAATAGAAAAAGTGCTCCTACTGGTAAGCTTTTTTCTTAACCAATATGAACACTTTTTCCATTATGCTGCTTTAACTTTTCTTTTAGACTTAATTCCATATAATCTATATGCTGTAAGCATTGCTCCTATTGCACATATAACGGCTGCTGCAATATATACACAATACATTCCATAGACAAAAACGTCATTTCTTCCTTCTATGTATCCAGCAACATGATATCCAATTTTACTGCTCATTCGATTATACAAAAGAGTAGTTGAAAATGATATTCCAAAAACCATTCCAAGGTTTCTTACCAATGCATTTACTCCTCCAGCAATTCCTAGGTTTTTCTTATCAACTGTAGACATTACTAGCGAATTATTTGGAGATTGAAACATTCCATTTCCAATAGTCATTATTGCTATAAATACAACTAATTCTCCTATATGAGAATATTCATTCAAAAATCCCATCAAAAACAAACCTAAACTAGTTCCTATAAGACCTACAAAAGTTAAAACTTCTGAACCCACCCTATCAGACATATATCCACTTAAAGGTGATACAACTGATAATATTATTGGAGACACCATCATTAAAAATCCAGTTATTGAAGGTGACAATTTCATCACGTATTCTAAATAGAATGGTAATATAATATTTGCACAGCTTATCGCTACAAAAGAAATAAATGCACAGAATATACTAAGTGAAAATAATGAGTTACTAAATATATCTAACTTTAATAATGGAGCTGGAACCTTTCGCTCAACCTTTATAAATATAATAAATAATACAATTGAAACTATAAGCGAAATTATAATTCCTATATTGTCATACCCAATGTCATTTCCTAAAGTTAATGCTCCAAATAGTAATATCATAGTTAAGCCAAATAAAACAGCTCCTAATATATCTAGCTTTTCACTTGATTCTGAAGTATTATTTTTAGGATGTGTCCTAATAGCTAGAATAAACGATAAAATACCTATTGGTACATTAATCAAAAAGATATATTGCCAGCTTAAAACAGAAACTATTATACCTCCTATTGGCGGCCCTACCATAGCTCCTAACGCAACAAAGGTTCCATTTATCCCTAATGCTCTACCTCGTTCATTCTTTGGAAACACATGTGTTATTATTCCTTGACTGGTAGACATAGTTCCCGCAGCACCTACTGCTTGTAAGCATCTTGCGAAAACCAATATTACTAATGAATCTGTAAATCCGCATAAAAAAGATCCAAATGTAAAAATTATAATTCCTAACTTAAAAATTGTAGTTTTTCCCTTAATATCAGCCAATCTTCCAAATATAAGAATAGTTCCTACAATAACTATTAAATAGCTGGTGACTACCCATTGAATTGATGCCATACTTACTGAAAGCTTATCAGCCATAACTGGCAATGCTACATTTACTATACTTCCATCAAGAGTAGCCATAAATGTCAGAAGCACAGTAGTAAATAATATTATCCATCTCTTATCATGTATTTTGTTATCTACATTCTCCATATATTTTATCCTTTCATATAAATTAGATTTTTCATATAAATAAGAAATCTTCATAACTTATTTAGACTGCACTAACTAAAATAAAATACATAGTTACAATTGCAGCTGTATATGATTATAATATACTTTTATTATTTGCTCAAATAATGTAATAATTCGTCGACTAATAAAATGTTATCCACAGATATACTTTTTATTCTCAACTTATCCACATTTTATTCTTATTTTCTGAATAAAATCTATATCAGCTGTGTATAATTTTATATTAAACTAAAATTCATAAAAAATACTCTCAAATGCACCGCTAGTGCATAGAGAGTATCTTTTCTTTTAACAATTTATCTTTACTGCATTTTTCAATTCTACTTTAACTTAAATGATCCAACCATTTCATTTAAATTATCTGATGAATATTCTAAAACTTCAGTTGCATATTTTAATTGTCTTATTTCTAATAATATTTTTTTAACCATTGTTAGTGATTCTTCACTCTTATTTGAACTATTTTCAGTAGATTGCTCTACCTTGTCAGCCATTGTGCTCACACTGCCCATAACATCTCCAATATTTTGACTTTGAGTTGAAGTTATTTGAGTAATGGACTGCATAGCATCAGCAATTATGTTTATATCACTATTTATTTGATCAAAAGATGACATAGAATTTTTTACGCTTCCTGTTGATGTGTTTACTTGATTATTTATATCCCCTGCATACTTGTAAGTAGCTTGTGTTTGTTCTTGAACCTGCTTAATAACATTGCTTATTGATTTCGTCGCATCTTCAGTTTCAAGTGCTAATTTAGATATTTCCTCTGCAACTACTGAAAATCCTTTTCCATTCTCCCCAGCTCTAGCAGCTTCAATTGATGCATTCAAAGCTAAAAGCTGAGTTTGTTTACTTATATTACTTATTACACTAATGACTTCACTTATCTCCTTTGAATATTCCTGTAATGTAGTAATAGAGTCTACAGCCTTACCTATTGTACTTTCTAAATCCTGCATGTTATTTAACACTTCTTTTGATGCATTTTGAGCTGTTGATGCATTCTCATTTGTTCCTTCAATGATTCCTGAAACTTCTAAAATAAGACTCTCCATCTCTTGAATTGATGCTGTAATTTCAGAGAATTTATTTTTTGTATTTTGAAATACTGTATTATGCTCCTTAGAATTTTCTAGTAAACTTACAACTGTATTTTCAATGACTCCCATTCCTTCTTTAACATCACCTGTTATTCTTGAAACAGTATTTACAGAAGTCTTTGTAGTTTTGGCTGATTTTTTTACTCTGTCTAGCATGCTGGCTTGATTGTTAATAAATTTATTAAACCATCTTGATAACTCACCAATTTCATCTGATGACATCTTTTGAACTCTTTTTGTTAAGTTACCTTCACCTTCCGCAATATCCTGCAATATGTTTGTCGTCCTGCTTAAAGGTGATGAAATCATCTTTTTAGAAATTACTAAAGTAAATAAAGATAATATAATCCATATTGCTAAATTTGTTATTATACTTGCACTCGGCGCAAATCTCATTGTTATGTTATCTATTATTAGTAAAACTGCGGACATGATTGACACTGCCATTGGCATTTTAAGATTAATACTTTGAAAATTATATATTTCTGCTATATCTCCCTCACACATCATCCCCCAAACTTCATCACAGTTAGGAGGTGTTATTAATGTTCCCTTACCGCCAACCATTATATGCCTATAATCAGGATATCCAGGCCAACAGTCTAAATTCTCTCCATTTCTTATGGTGTTAGCCACTCCCTGGTGTAAATTATTAGTTGCTGGATCCGTAAACATAATTTCAAACTCTGTATGTTCTTTAATTTGAACTACTCCCCACTTTTTAGTTTTAACTCCCTCTTTAAGATTTTCTCCTAAAGTAAAAGTGTTATCTTCAAATCTACTTCTCGAAATAGCCGTTCCTGGCTTAATTCCTCTATTTGACTTAACCATAAATAGATAATTATCTCCGGAGTCTTTGTATATGTGCGTATCCTCATCTTGAATTACATTGCTCATATCATCATTTAATGTTCTGCAGCATAATACTCTGACTTCACCATTATGGTTTTTGCATTTACTAGAAAACATTAATGTAACATCATCAGCAAACTTCTTACTGCTTATGTCTGTGTCCAAAGTCCTTTTATCTATGTATGGACCATACATTAGTGGCCTGCCTTCTAATCCAGCTTTTAAATTAGGTAGATCACTCATATCTAATCCAATATGCTTTTTGCAAGAAGAAACTGATACTATTCCTTTTTCATCTAAGACAAATATTTCACAGAAATCTTCATGCTTTTTTACAGTTTCCTCTAAGTAACTATAGACAATTTCATCATTATCTTCTAAAGCTATAAGTGAATTTTTAATATTTTCTAATTGTGCCCATTTATCGTTAAACCAATTATCTAAGGCTTTCTTCCTTCCATTTGATATACCTTCAAAAACTTTTTCTGAATGTTCTTTTAAATCCCTATTTAATAAATACTTAAGTTTTAGATTCATAACTAATCCCCCCAGAAATATTATTGCTTACTTATTTCTTAATGTTTATAAAAATAAAAGCACAAATAAAGATTTCTGAAATCTATATTTGTGCTATCATAGCATTAATTATTAACTTTTGCTTATTTTAATTTTATAGCATAATTATACCACTATATTTTCATTTGTGAATTGTTATTTTTCATAAATTTTAAAAAAAGAAAAAGCCTTATCTAAAATAAGGCTTTTTACTTACTAGATATTTACTTGATTTTGATTAGTAAATTCTATTTTTCTTTTCCACAGCATTTCTTATATTTCTTTCCACTTCCACATGGGCATAGATCATTTCTTCCAACCTTATCTAGGTTTCTTACAATTTTAGATTCTCTATATTCTTTTTGTATTTCATTTCTTTTTTCTGCTGAGAATATTCCATCCCATTGTGGTAATGTATATAAATATTCTGCTTTAGCGTCTAGCATATTAAAATATAATTTGTCTAAGTTCACATCTAATGTTAATTCTGTATCAGCATCAATAGATTCAAGATCATATTGGCTCTTTAAACTATCATTTATTCCATCCATGAATCCCATAGCGAATTCTACTGTAGAATCATATTCACTTGCTAACTTATTAATAGTAGTCTTTTTAGCATCCTTATGGCTTGCTAATATATCTTTATATATTGATTTTTCTAATTTACTATATTCTGCCCAAAAAGCATTTTCTCCTTTAGTTTTAACATAGTCAACAACCATGTCAGTCCAGTCTGTATATAAACTCATTTTAAGTCCTCCCTTAAATCTTCATTTTTATATATAATATTTATAAATTATAACCTGAAATAAATCAAATTTCTATATAACTACTTGGATTGTGTCTATTTGCCATAGTTAATATTATGTCTTCCTTCTGCTTAATTCCATTTTGATTTAATACATTCAAAACAGTTTGATACGCCAAATCAGGATGATTATTGGTATTACTTAAGTGTCCCAATATAATCTTTTTATTAGTGAAACACTTATATAGTTCAACAATAGCACTTCCACAATCATCGTTGGACAAATGCCCTATTTCACTAAGAATTCTTCTTTTTAATTGATATGGATATGGTCCAAACTTAAGCATATTAACATCATGGTTACTCTCAAGAAGTATAACCTCTGATTCTTTTATATTATCATAAATTTCCCTTGTAAAAGTCCCAAAATCTGTTGCTATACTTACGCTCTTATTACCGCAGCTCACTGTATATCCCATAGGTGCCGCTGCATCATGTGGGATATTGAATGCTTTAATACTCATATCATTTAACTCTGTCACTGATCTTTTGTCAATTATTTTTATATTGTGTTCTTTTACTTTTCCAATTGAATTTTCCATAGCTGACCAAGTATCAGCATTTGCATATATAGGAATGTCATATTTTCTAGATAATACTCCTATTCCTTTAATATGATCACTATGTTCATGAGTTATAAAAATCCCATTTAATTCTCTTGGATCTTCATTAATCTCTTGCAATGCCATATCTATTTTTTTACCCGGAAGTCCTGCATCAATTAGTATTTTAGCTTTATTTGAAGCAACAAACATACTATTTCCGCTACTGCCGCTATATAAAGAACAAAATACCATTTAGAATCCTCCCCTTATAGAACTTTTATTGCTCATCAACTTCTATTCTTTTAATATCCGCACCTAACGCTCTAAATTTATTTTCTATGTGAGGATATCCCCTATCAATATGTTCTATGCTAGTTATTTCAGTTATACCTTCAGCAACTAAGCCTGCTATAACCATAGCTGCACCAGCTCTTAAATCTGTTGCTTTTACTACGGCTCCAGTTAATCTTTGAGAGCCATCTATAATGGCCACCCTGCCTTCAACTTTTATATTAGCACCCATCTTTTTTAATTCATCTATATGTTTATGTCTGTTTTCCCAAATTGATTCAGTAATTAAACTTCTTCCTGGTACTATACTTAATAGTGTTGACATCGGTTGTTGAATATCAGTTGGAAACCCTGGATATGGAGTCGTTTTAATGTTAACTCCCTTAAGCTCAGAATTTACAGTGACTCTAATACAGTCATCACCTTCTTCAATTACAGCTCCCATTTCTGTAAGCTTAGCTGTTATTGACTCTAAGTGCTTTGGAATAACATTTTTTATATAAACATCTCCACGTGTTGCTACTGCTGCTATCATAAAGGTTCCAGCTTCTATTTGATCTGGTATTACGCTGTATGAGCATCCCTTTAATTTCTCAACCCCTTTAATTCTTATAACATCTGTTCCTGCGCCCTTTATATCTGCGCCCATTGAATTTAAGAAGTTTGCTACATCAACAACATGAGGTTCTTTTGCTACATTTTCTAGTACTGTAACTCCTTCTGCAAGTGTTGCAGCTATCATTACATTTATAGTTGCACCTACTGAAACTACATCAAAAAATATATTTGCACCTACTAATTTCTTAGCTTTAATATTAACTGCTCCATGTTCTATTTTTACATCTGCACCTAAAGCTTCAAAACCTTTTATATGTTGATCTATAGGCCTAACACCTATCGCACATCCACCTGGAAGAACTACCTTAGCCTTCTTAAAACGTGAGAGCAAAGCTCCTATAAAATAATATGAAGCTCTCATTCTTCTAGCATCATCTGTGCACGCATCAACATTATTAACATTAGTACTATCTATCTCTAAAGTATTATTATCTATCTTAACTATATTGCAACCTAAACTTTTTAGTATTCTTTCTAAGCAATGTACATCTTCTATATCTGGTATGTTATCAATTATGCATTTTCCTTCACTTGCCATTATTGCTGCTGGTAATATTGCTACTGCTGCATTTTTAGCTCCGTTTATCTCAACGCTGCCTTTTAGCAAGTTTCCGCCGTTTATAACTAATCTTTCCATTGGAATTCACCCTATCCATTAAAAAATATATATCATCTAATTTTTATATATAATAGTT
Source organism: Clostridium sp. BL-8 (assembly GCF_002006495.1). Taxonomy (NCBI): domain Bacteria; kingdom Bacillati; phylum Bacillota; class Clostridia; order Eubacteriales; family Clostridiaceae; genus Clostridium; species Clostridium sp. BL-8. The sequence continues at coordinate 7,059 of NZ_LZZL01000040.1, read as the reverse complement.
TACATTATTAACCTATTTTATAATTAAAATCTACTTAATCATTATATCATAAACTAAATTTATTTAAATACTTTTTTCAGTGTATCACTACTTTTTTAAAAGTATATCATAATTTTTCGTGTATTTTTTATTGACATAACTGGAATTATTGACCTATAAATTTTTATAATATAAAATTGGCTTAAACATTTATTAAAATACTTGTAATTATCAGTATGAATATTATTCTTATTAATTTTTATTTATTCCTCTATGTATTCTTTTATTTTGTGTATTGTGTTATAATTTATTAAGATTTTTAGTAATACAATAATTGAGATTGTGAGGTTTATCATGAAGTACTATATAGTTGCATTATTTGATGAGGAAACCTATCAAGTAATATCCCCAATACAAAGAAACATGTCAAAGAAGTTTAGGGCAAATAGAAATTCACCTGCACCTTTTGTTTTATTATCAACTATAGAAAATCCAAACTTAGATAAATTATATCCTGTTGTTGATAAAATCATTTCTCCATATAAGAGTTTTAGAATCGATGCTAGTGATTTAGTATACCTATTTGAGCCTACTAAAAGTATAAACTTAAAAATAGACGATAAGGGTTACATAAAAAGACTTTCTCGTAATCTTTTTGACACTTTAGAGATCAATGGATTCAGTGTAAAATCTTTTGGTGATAATTTTATTTCCCTTGCTAACTTAGGATATGTTCCAAAAGACTATAAAAAACAAGATGTAAAATTAAATTTTCCTGAAATATATGATGCAAATAACCTTATTAAACTAAGAATTAAGAGTGTGGAAATATGGAAACTACCTACTGTAAAGAAAAACACACCATTAAAATCTTATCTTTTGAAAGATTTCTAACACTATTTTTATTACTTGGTAAATAATTCATTACCTTACTTAAAGTAGTTTTTTTACATAGATACATATTATACTTAAATTTTCAAATAACTGTCGTGTAATGATTTTTTAATATAATATATTGATTTTATATTTAGTATATTAGCAATATATTATATTATTTTTATCTTTTGCGACAGTTTTTTATTACTTGCGAACAATTTCAAATAAAACCCAGTTGCATTTTAAAATAATTCCTTAAATTATGAATTTTCTAAAAATATTTTTTTGTATTCGTTTTCCGAACTTTCTTTTATTTTAAAGATTTTGTAAAATAAGATTAATTACAATAAATGTAGGAGGATTGAACATGAATATTCAGCCACTATTTAAAATGCAAAAAAAATATAATGATAGTTTACTTATAAATGAAGAGCTAGATCTACATAAGTTACAAGTTCGTAAAAACTTAGAATTCGCAATAGCTATTGGTGATTTAGCTAATGAAACTAATTGTTTTAATTATTTATTAAATGATACTATTCCTGTCAATATAACTGAAATATTCAATAAGTATATAAATTGTATTTCTCAAGCTTTAACACTAGGAATCGATCACAAGTATACAGATTTGATAGCAGTTTCAATGAATCCTAATGATTATTGCTTAAGTGATCAATTTTTAAATTTATATATTGATATTAATGATTTAATTGCCTCACCATCAATGGATCACTATTTAACTTTATTTGAAGACCTGTTAAGTCTAGGTTTAACATTAGGTTTTTCAGAATCTCAAATTCAATGCCAATTTGTTAAAGATTTAGATAATTTAGTAATTCTTTAATCTGACATATTTAAATTTATTATGTCTTTACATAATAACATTTTTTATTTTATATAATATTTAGCACAGATAAGGGAATACTACTTTTGAGGTGGTATTATGTTTGGAATAATATGTGCAATAATTTCTGGAATTGCTATGAGCGTACAAGGAGTATTTAATACAAGATTAGGTGAAAAAATAGGGGTATGGGAGACTACATTATTAGTTCAAATCATTGCCCTTATTGTTAGTCTTGTAGTTTTTTTCTTTCAAGGCAGTGGCGGTTACTCTCATTTAAAAGAAGCTAATAAACTTTATCTTTTAGGCGGTGTTTTAGGTGTTGTAATAACTTTTACTGTAATGAAAAGTGTTAGTTCAATGGGACCTACTCTAGGTATCGGTATTATATTAATATCTCAATTACTTGCTGCAGCAATTATTGATGCTTTTGGTCTATTTGGAAGCGAAAAAGTTAGATTTCTCCCAAATCATTTTTTAGGTATTGCTATTATGATTGCCGGTATTGTAATATTTAAATGGAATCATTGAGAAGGGAAGGATAAAGCTTGAATCTTTTTTCTAATATTAATTTTTTATTCCATTTAACAGCAAATAACATAAAAGAGTATTTCAAAAAAAGTGCTGAGGTAAAATCTGATGAGATTTTAGAAAACTCGGTTAACTGGTTTGGTCATGCTACGACAGTTATTAATCTATCCAACAAAATCATCATAACTGATCCTGTATTTTCCAGTTCATTAGGCTATTTTAAAAGAGTAGCAAAAAGACCATCATACATAAACAATTTAAGAGTTGATTATATATTATTATCTCATGGACATATGGATCACCTGAATTTTTCATCACTTAGAAAATTAAATAAGGATGCAATTATTATTGTTCCAAAAGGATATGTTCGTCTTGCTAAATTATTAGGCTTCACAAAAGTATTTTTATTACATCCTGGAGATGTATATGAAGATGATTTTATAAAAATCACTGCCTACGAAGCTAATCATGATGGAAGACGCTTTTATTTTGGACACGATAATGAAAGTATTTCTTATTTAATTGAAAGAGAAAATAAGCGTGTATTTTTTGCAGGTGATACTGCTCTTACAAATAATTTCAAAGGTATTATCTGTGATGTAGCATTAATGCCTGTAGGATGTTATAAACCTGATAGATTTTCGTACATGCATTGTACTCCAGAACAGAGCTATGAAATGTTTAAAATGATGATATGCCCAATAATGATACCTATTCATTATAAAACTTTTAGAATTTCACTTGAAGATTTTACTGAAACTAAAACATCACTTTTAAACTTAAATGATAAGTCTATTAAAATTATAGATATAGGAGAAACTTATAGTTTTTAATCATACAAATTGAATTTATTTCAACTTAATATCGTTAATATTAGGACAAGCTGAGATAAATTCAATTTACTCTGATTCATATTTCTTAGACGTTATATTAAATTTTTTAAGCCCAAAAGTTATATTAAATTTCACATCTATTTTTAACTCTCCTTTTTATCACTTCTATTTTTATTAAATTTATATTAACAAAATATCTATTTTTCATATAATATATTGAAGTAATAATATTTTGGAGAGCTATATGTTTTCATTCACTAACAAAATAGATGATAATTTGAAGTATTATATATCCAAAAATGCCTATAAAAATTATCGGATACTTATTCAGTATAAAGACTTTCAGTCTTCAATTTCAAAAAAAATAGTTTCACATAAAGGCACCGTACATCATGTTATAGAATCCGCTAACCTTATAAGTGCTGAACTTAGTTCTAAGGCTATAGATAGACTTTCAGAATATCCTGAAATCAAAAAAATTTACTTAGATGAATACTTATTTTTATGTGGCATGAGTGTCACTACTGCCAATAAAGTTCATTTTTCTGATAAGAGCACTTTATCAGGAGCAGGAATTGGTATAGGTCTCGTAGATAGTGGTATATTTCCTCATCAAGACTTAGTTTCTCCTAGCAGTAAAATAGAATTATTTGAAGATTTAATTAATAATTTTCGATATCCTTATGATGACAATGGTCACGGCACATCAATTGCTGGAATTTTATGTGGCAGTGGTTTGTCTTCAAATAACATGTATAAAGGAATATGCCACAAGAGTAAATTGTTTTGCTATAAAGCATTTGATAAGCTTGGAAAAGGATTTGCTTCTGATATACTATACTCTATAGAAAGCTTATCTAATATATCCAAGGACAATAATATAAAAATATTATGCTTACCTTTTGAACTTTTAACACATAATGCATTTATTATTTCTTGCTTTGATATAGTCTTTAACTATGCCATATCCAAAGGATTAATTCCAATAGTACCAAGTGGAAGCAATTTAAATAATAAATCATTAATTATGGGAATTTCAACACTTTCAAGCTGCATTACTGTTGGAGGATTAAACACAACTACTCCTGTAATAAAACCCTATAACTATTCTTCTACAGGACCTTACGGCAAGTTATTAAAACCTGATTTATCTGCTGCTTGTGTGAATGTAGTTTCTTTAAATTCTGATAACAACTATATTTCAGAGAAAGATGGTGTTAAGATCTACCCAAGCAAGTTAGAGGTTCCATATAAAACTTTTACTGGTTCCTCTATTGCCACAGCTTATATTAGCGGCTTATGTGCTCTTCAATGCGAAAAGAATCCTTCTATAACTTTTAAGGATATGGTTGCTTTACTAAAAGTTGCATGCGATCCTATTGAAGATATATCTAATGCTGCTCAGGGTGAGGGCTCAGTAAATATAAACAAACTTATGAATTAAATTTCTAAGTCTAAATATTAAATAATATATTTATTTCGCATAATACTAACGTATTTATTTCATATAATACTAATTTATAAAGAACATATTATTACTAGAATGCAAAGAGCATGTACTTATATTGAAATTCTACGTATGACATGCTCTTTATTTATATATATAGCCAAAATTATTATTTTAACTACTGTTAATTAATATTTCACTTCATTATACTCATAATATGCTATAATTATTTACACACATTAATTTGTTGCTTTTTTGCAATTTAAAAGGAAAAATACTTAGAAAGGTAGGTAGTAAACAGAATGAGCACATTTATGTTGAAAAATAATTTTCTTAACTTCACTCCTGTTAGCAATGTATTCATAGAAAGATATATGCCACAAGCTAGAGGTGAATTTGTAAAAACTTATTTGTTGATGCTAAAGCATAATATTTCTGGCGAGTTAGGCGTTAGCTCATCAATACTAGCTTCCTCACTTAATTTATTAGAATCAGACATTATGAATGCACTGAATTATTGGAACGATCAAGGAGTTATAAAACTTACTCAAATAGATAAAATGGGAAACTTTAATGTAGAATTCATGGAGCTGGCTGAAGAAACATTTAAAACTATTAATCAAGTCGATTTATTAGAAGCTCTTGATAGCTCTAATACCAAGGATATGTTCAAAGATATAGAAATGCTTCTAGCTAGACCATTATCTCCAAATGAAATGTCTACTTACTTAAATTGGCAAAAAGAATTTGGCTTCTCTTCTGAATTAATTTTGATTTTAATGGAATACTGTATATCAAAAGGGAAAAGCGATTCACGTTATATAGAAAAAGTAGCCTTATCTTGGCATGATCAAAAAATAGCAACCATTGAACAAGCTCAAAATTTAATAAAAAAGGGAGAAGATAAGTGGCTTAACATAAGAAAAATATTAAATTACCTTGGTATAAATAATACTGATATAATGAAACCCCAACAAGATTTAATAGAAAAATGGCTTCTTATATATAAATTTTCAAATGAAATTGTTTTTAAAGCCTGTGATGTATGCTTTGAGAGATTAAATAGAGCAGATTTTAAATATATTGATGGTATATTAACTAACTGGAATAAAAACAATATTAGAACTCTAGAAGACATAGCCCTTAAAGATAATAAGAATACTAAAAATTCTAAATATCCAAAAAATTACAAATCTAATAATAATGATAAATCATCTCTTAAATTTAATAATTTTGAAGCAAGAGAATATGATTATGATTCATTAGAAAAAAAACTTTTAGGATGGGATAATGATGATTAAAGGCTATCAAACTGAAATTTTAAAAATATATGAAAAACTTAGAGAAGATGAAGCTAAAGCTTTAAAAATTAGAAAAGAAGAAATATCCGAAAAATACCCTGAAATTATTGAATTAGATAATAAAATTCAAAAGCTATCCTTACAAATGGCAGTTTCAATTTTAAAATCTACTGATGGTGAAAAAGCAGTAGACGATTATAAGGAAAGTATAACTGACCTAAGAATAAAAAAATGCGAAATGCTGGTTGAAAGAGGATATGATCCTGAATACTTAAATTTACATTATCACTGTAATAAGTGTAAAGATACAGGCTTTATAGGTAATATTAAGTGTAGCTGTTACAAACAAAAATTAATTAAATTGTATTATAAAAATTCTGAGTTAGAGAGCACAATATCATATAACAATTTTGATAATTTTGATTTAAACTTATTTTCAAGTCATAAACTTGGGGAAGAGAAATTTTCTCCAAGAAAAAACATGGAAAATAATCTGGACTATATATTAAAAGATTATCTTCCGAACTTCTCAAAAATATCAACAAATCTATTATTTTATGGTAATCCTGGCAGCGGAAAAACTTACTTATCTTACTGCATGGCTAAGGCTGTGCTAGATATGGGTTATTTAGTAATATATAAGACCTCTGATGAATTAATTAAGAATTTGAGAGACATTAGATTTAATAACGATTCTTCTTTAGAATCATTAATCTTAGAATGTGATTTGCTAATAATTGATGATCTAGGTGCTGAATATCTTAATGAATTCTCAATAACAGAGCTCTTTACTGTAATTAATAAAAGAATTCTTACTAAAAAGAAAATGCTCATATCAACCAATTTAACACTACCAGGTATAACAAAGCAATATAGCGAAAGAATTGCCTCTAGATTAATTGGTGAGTTTAGGCTTTGCAAATTTTATTCAGAAGATATAAGAATTAAAAAGAATTTACAGAAAAGCAGATAAAAAATGAAGCTATAAGTATATATTGATAAATATACTATAGCTTCATTTTTATACTTAATTATAATTATTATATGTAAACTTGCACATTTGAAATTCTATTAATTATATTCCAATAGTCACGTAGTGTAATAGAAATTACAATGTTCATAAAAATAAAATATTTACTTTCTTCTTTATTAAATAAAAAAACAAGCTTTAATTTTACACTAAAGCTTGTTTATACTTGGCGACTCAGAAGGGGCTCGAACCCTCGACCTCCGGCGTGACAGGCCGGC
>NZ_LZZL01000039.1:0-54742 GCF_002006495.1 Clostridium sp. BL-8 | reverse complement strand
TTATCTTCTGATACGCGTACCTCATTCATTCTAGCTAACTTAAATATCCTATAATTATTTCCTTCAATACTAAAGGCTTGCAAATACCATTTGCTTTCCTTAAATACTGAATAATATTTGACTTATGAAAATGAATATAGTTTAATTACATTGTATATTAAATATTGTTGATAAATTTCACTTTTTTTATTATAAGGCTCTATTCTTTACATATTTTAATATTTATTATTGGGAGATGTTTAAAATGTCTAATAGATCTGTTCGAGTTTTTCATAATAATTTTTTTATAAATAAGCTAAAGAGAACCAAAAAATTTGATATGCCTCAACATCATTTTCATGAAGATTATGAAATATTTTATTTAATTCACGGCGAAAGAAAATATTTTATAAATGACACTATTTATAAAGTATCTGAGGGAAATCTTGTATTAGTAAACGTTAACGAAATCCATAAAACTTCTGATTTTTCAGATTATTCTCATGAAAGAATTGTAGTAAATTTCACTCAAACATTTTTGTCAGAATTTTCCCAAAATGTGAATGCTCTTAATTTATATTCATGTTTTAATTTAAAAAATAGAGTATTACCTTTATCATTTAAGTATAAGAACAATATTGAGAGTGTCCTAAATCATCTTCTTGAAGTTGATAAAAGTCAAAGCGATAAAAAAGATTTTCATTCCAAAGTATTGTTGTGCGAATTGCTAATTCTAATTAATAATTTTGTTGATGATTTTAAGTTAAAGGATTACAATTCTATGCAACCAATTAATCCAAAAATCTCAAAAGTAATTAAATATATAAATGAAAATTACTACCAAGCTATATCCTTATCTTCAGTTGCTAAAGAATTTTATTTGAGCCCATTTTATTTAAGTAAATTATTCAAGCAAACAACAAACTTTACATTTATTGAATACTTAAATAGCATAAGAATTAGAAATGCAACACAATTGCTTCAAAATAGAAAGTATAAAATTATTGATATTGCTGAAAAAGCTGGCTTTACCAATAATACACACTTTACACGAGTTTTCAAAACTGTAATGGGCATGTCTCCAATGAAGTATAGAAAACTTCTAAGTGAGAGATAAATTCACCCTATGATATTCACCATATAGCTTAAACTTATGCCATAATCCACCGAAAGAATTAGAACTGGTAGTCTTTTGGCTATGTTACTAGAGAATATTGCTGTGAATTTCTAACAATAAAAGTTATGCCCATTTAAACTTCCTCTTAATATAAATTTCTGGTAAGTTTAAACGGAATAACTTCAACTAAAGAAATACCTACAGCTATATTTTCAATGCAACACTGCACAATAAACTACCAGTTCTTTCTAGTGAATATATAAACTTAAAGTTTTAGCAACTTTATAAATATGATCATCTAATACGCTTACACATACTTTTAATTTTTTCCATACCATAAATTAAATATATTTTTGGAAACATGCCTTTGAAATTGGACGGTTAAGGTTCTTAGTTCAAGGTTGATCTATTTATCTATATTTAATTTTATTATTGGTTCTGTTGCTGAATTTTCTACTACAACATCTTTTAGCTCTAATTCTTCTATATTATTGAAATAGAATCCATTTTTATACATTGGTTCAACAAAACTTAGCATATCAGGCTCACCAGCTTTTGCATCTGCATCAAAGTTCACATAGATATTTTCCATTTTTACTTTCTTGATCTTTCTTTCTGGAAGTCCATACATGAATCCAGCAGCAACTTGAGCATTTAAACAAGTGATATTTTGAAGATAAATGTTACCTATATATGGCGTTTTATCGTCTATTGGTAATTTCTCTTTACTCCATACATATTCTGTCTTACCATCTATATCACAGAAGTAAAAACAATTAATAGTAAAAGGTGTCAATACTTTATTCATCTTTATATTTCTTGCATATATTTCGTCAATAATAGCAGTATCCCCTCTGCCTCTCCTTGTTTTTATTCTAATACCTCTATCCGTCTCATTAAACAAACAATTTTCTACATATATATTATTTATCCCACTGGACATCTCACTTCCAAGCACTACAGCGCCATGTCCAAAATTCATATTGCAGTTTCTAATATAAATGTGTTGTGAAGGCATTGTCTTTATTTTACTTATAAATATTTTTCCTGATTTTATTGCTATACAGTCATCTCCAACAGAAAAGTTAACTCCTAATATATGCACATTCTTACAGGATTCTGGATCTAAACCATCAGTATTTGGAGAATCCTTAGGATTTTCAATATATAAATTAATAAATTTTAAATCTTCACTCATTAAAGGATGTATTGTCCATGATGGCGAATTTTTAACTGTAACGCTTTCAACTAAAATATTTTTGCATCCTACAAGAAATATCATTCTTGGTCTCCATGCAATTCTTTTTTTCTTTGCTTCAAACCACCAATTATCAATGCTGGCATTTCCATCTATGATTCCATTACCAATTATGTTTACATTCTCTACATTGATTCCAGTTATTAAACTAGCAAAGCAATCATCTGGATCGCCTTCCCAAGACCCTAAGAAGTATTCTTCCTTTGATGAACCTTTTAGCAATCCTGGTAATATAGGATATTTATTTCTATCCTGAGCGCCTAATAATACAGCACCTTCTTCTAATTCAATAGTTATATTACTTTTTAAAAAGATTGGAGTTAATAGGTATCTTCCTTTGGGCACTATAATTCTTCCATGTAATGGGCAAGCTGCTATAGCTGCTTGTACTGCAGCTGTATCTAATTCTAGACCGTCACCTTTTGCGCCAAAATCTTTTACATTAAGAACATAAGATTCACTTAAAGTTTTTATTTTAATCTTCTCACTTATGTCTTTTGTAGAAATCTCTTCAATGTATATAATATATTCAGTATCTTGATTTAAATCCTTAATTGTATATACATTAGTATTAATTTCCGATATCTTTTCATTATTTATATATAAATTCACTGCTTCCTTTAAATAAAAACTTTCTTCATTTACAATTTCAATTGAAATTGTCCTAGATGTTTTTGATATTATATTGAAATTTAAAATTGTAATCTACATCCTTTCTAAATTTATATACACGTATCATTAGTATATATAAAAACTTATATCCTACTACTCTAATTAAAGTGCATTTTTTGCTTCATATTTTATATGTTTATAAGTTGGTACATAATCTACACATGTTTTACCCATTATATTTATTAATGCAAAAATTGTTAATAACATTAGTTTGCGATAATACTCTATAAACTTATAACTACTATAAGTTTATTTTATTTGCATATGCTACATTATTTGTATATGCTACATTGTTATTTCCAAAGCAGTTTTCATATTTCCAGCCTGTCAAAACTTCAACAGCTACTTTAGCTTCTGGAGTTACGTCATCCATTGATCCGCCAGCTTTAATTCTATTTACTTCATCTACCAATAATTTATGAGTTTCTTTTGTAAGCTTATATCTTGAAGCTGCAATCCAAGTTATTACAAGCAATACTATTGGAAATACAATTGTAACTACAGATATACCTGTTATTGCACTAGCTGGCTGTGGAGGCATAACCTTAGCTTTTGCACTTGTGCTTACAAATCCAAATGCTGCTAAACCAATTCCAAGTACAAATGATTCTATTGATGTTGCAAGCTTACCAAATAAACCATTTATTCCATTATAGATACCTTCTCTTCTCTTTAATGTAAGTGCTTCATCTATATCTGCAACGAATCCCATTTGGTAAGTTGGTATATAGTCAACAGCAGCTTTACCTACAATATTAACTACTGTAAAAATAAAGAATAAAGTTAAAGTCATTGAATTATGTCCTGCAAATACAAGATATATATAACCTAAAAGTGAAACTAATATTATTCCAATACCTAGTTTGAAAGTCTTTGGTCCACCAAATTTATATGCAAGTATTATATATATAAATATAGCTACAAGTGATACTCCTGAAGATACGCTATTTACTGCTGAAACATTAACTGTTGTTAAGCTTAAGACATAAATCGCAAAGAAAGTAAGAACCCCTCCTGCAAGCTGTTTATAAACACTGCCTAAGAACCACATAATACTATGGAGTCTAAATGCTCTAAGTCTCATACAAGAAACTAAATCAACTCCAAGCTTTTTAAATACTTCGCCAAGTGAGCCTGCTGCATCTTCGTAAACAGCTGATTCTGGATCTCTTTCATATACATTAAATATAAAGAATAGTAAAGCTAATGTAGTTATAATTCCCCAAGAAAGTCCTATATACCAAAAGGATTGAGCTGAAGTTTTTCCAAAAGTGCTAAAAATCCATGCAGTTAATAGCCCTGAGATAAATCCAGATAAAGTACCACAATATTGTTTCCCACCAATAAGTTTTGCTTTTTCAGCAGCACTTTGAGTCATTTCAGCCGGAAGAGTTGTCCCAGGTACAAATATTAAAGTATAAGATATTTCATATATCATATTAACAGCAAAGTAATATTCAAAAGAGTGTCCTGATATCCATAAACATGGGAATATAATAGCTATTCCAACTATTCCAAGTGCAATAATAGGTTTCCTTCTACCAAATTTTCTACCTAATTTAGTTTGCCCCAAACCATCGCTTATAAAGCCTAATACCGGATTTCCAACAGCATCAATAAGTCTTGCAATTCCAAAAATCGATCCCGCTCTTACTGGATCAAGTCCACAAACAGTAGTATAGAAAAATAACAGCCATGCAGACATTAAGCCCTGAGCTCCACTTCCCAAAAAATTTATACTCGAATATCCAAGTATGTTTCTTAATTTAATTTTTTCAGTCATTATTTTTTCCTCCTTGTTATAATTTAGTACTCTCGAAAACTCTATAAAGCCAGAGTTTACTCGATTTTTATTTTTAATATTTCTTACAGTTTCCTTCAAAATTTATGCATAAATTTTCTGTTTTTTGTACAAATCACTTAACAAACTTACTGACTTTTTTCTAGAGGGCAAAAGTTCTTCTAACCACTACAAACGTCTTCTTCAAAAGATTTTCTCTATTCCAAAATAAAACTTCTCCCATTCTATTAAACGTTATCATAAACTATAACCGTAACAAATAGAACATTTCAAACGTTATCATTTACACTATTATTTATTAGAGGATATTTACATCTCCCTCTATTATTCGATTAGTTAGTGTAAACATCCCTCAATCAAACAAATTTATTATTAACACTTCAGATTAATTGATATTCAGATGCTGCTAAGATGAATGGCCCTAATCCCTTTGGTTCATTACTTATTATAGGTTCACTTATATAATAAGCAAAACTCCCATCTCTCTTATCAACTCCACCTAAACCTGCAACATAACAAATTTTGTTTAAATTTATTAACCCTTCTCTTGTTTCCAATATAAATTCATCGATTAAACCTTTATAAGATTTCTTTGCAACTTCTTTTAAATTTTCCGATAAATATCCTTTTCTTACTCCTTTAAGTAAGGCATATACTATCATTGATGATCCTGATGCTTCTAAGTAATTACCTTTTCTATCACCTTGATCTAAAATTTGATACCATACATAACTTGATTTATCTTGAACTTTAAGCAGAGCGTTTATGCAATCTTTTAGTATATCAATTAATCTCTCTCTATCCTTATGATCCTGTGGAAATACCTCAATTGTATCAACTAAAGCCATTACATACCAACCCATAGATCGTCCCCAAAAATGTGGCGATAATCCTGTTTCTTTATCAGCCCAAATTTGCTCTCTACTCTCATCCCAAGCATGGTATAAAAGACCTGTCTTTTCATCTTTCAGATTCTTTTCACATATTATAAACTGCTTAGCCACATCATCAAACTCTGATACTTGTCCAAACTCTTTTATATATTTAGCATAAAATGTTGCCCCCATATATAGTCCATCAAGCCATATTTGATGAGGATATATATTCTTATGCCAAAATACACCTTCATTAGTTCTTGGATGAGTATCTATTTGTTTTCTTAGTGAATCTAGTGCTTTCTTATACTTCTCATTTCTAGTCTCATCATATAAAGTTATCAGTATTTTACCATTGTTCAAATGATCTATATTATATTCATCTAGCATATAGCCATTTATAGTTCCATCTTCTTGTATAAAATGTTCCATGGTCTTTATTATAAAGTCTAAGTATTTCTTTTCTCCTGTTTTCTTCCATACCTCAGCTACTCCGTCTAAAGTTAAACCATACTCATAGCCCCAGTGATCAGTTAAATTTATATCTTTTGCTATTATCGAATCTGCCATCCATTTTCCGTAATCTCTCATCTTTTCTACCTCTTAATAAAATTAAAATCCTGCTTCATCAGCTATAACTATAATACTTATCCTACCATCAAACTTCCATCCGTGATTTATTACAGTCAAATAGTTACATATTCTTTTCTTCACATTACAATCCATGCATTTACCTGTTCTTACACAAGGTGTTTCATGGCCTATTCTTCTAGCATTTAGTGGTGCTATAGATTTAATTCTTTTAATAGCTGCTTCTACATCATCCACTAACTTATTTGCACTAGCGACTACTATAACTCTTTTAGGACCAAATATCATCCCAGAAACTCTATTGCCTGAACAATCCATATTAACCAATTCGCCATTTCTTGTTATAGCATTAGTTCCAGTTATTAGAAAATCTGCTAATAAAGATTGTCTTTGTATTTCAATGATCTCATCATGAGGTAATTTCTGATATCTATCAAATAGTTTATACTTACCTTCTCTAAATATTTTCAGTAAGCCCATTTCATCTATAGTTACAGAGCCTCCTAATGCAACACTTGCGCCTTCTGTAATCATGCCTAGTACCATATCTTTAGCTTCTTGAAGATTCTCTGCATAATGAGCATCATAGTGATTATCTTCAAGTATATCTACTGCTTCTTTGGCAAGACATCTATACTGCCATTTTTTATTTTCATTCATTATCTTCCCTCAAAAAAACTTTCATAGGTGAATTGTTAACGTTAACTTAATGTAAGTATAGCTCATCAAATGTAATAAATCTTATCATTTATTGTTTTTATTATTGATTTTATACATATTTTGTTGTCCATTTAAATTCTTATACAAAACTTAATTTCCCAATTATATTCATCAAGTTAGGCTTAAAAGTGCATTTGTCGAGATAAAAATCTATAAAAATGTCTATTAACACTATGCAGTACTTTTATTCTGAAATTTTTTATGCATTTGAATTTTTAAGTATGTATTTAGGAAAAATTTGTAAGATAAATATAATTTATTTTTTATTCTTTTAAATATTAAAATGAGTTAATTAACATGTTCAAAAAGTTATACCTTCAAAGAGTACCTCGTGCAGAGATTTTACTAAATTATAATTTCCTTAAGAAAATAAAAAAAAACAGACTGTTCTGTGCAGCCTGCCTTAAATCCTCTAAATAAAAATCACTTTCTTATAAAATTTTGATAAGCTTTTCTGATTTTTCTCTATGACCTTGTGCAAGTACTTCTATATCCTTATATTCATCAGTGTTTGTTACAACTATTGCTGTAGTAGTCACATATCCTGCCTTTTCAATATCAGATATAGAAAATGTCATCAGTGTTTGCCCACATTTTATTTTTTCTCCAGCTTTCACTAATGGATTAAAGCCTTTTCCGTTCATTTTAACTGTATCCATTCCTATATGAATTAGTAGTTCTATTCCATCACAGCTTTTCAATGCAATTGCATGTTTTGTTTCTGTAATCAAAAGAACTTCTCCATCAAAAGGTGCATATAATTTTCCATCGGCCGGCTTCATTCCACATCCTTTTCCAAGCATTTCTTCTGAAAATACACCATCATTAATTTCTTTTAATGAAATTACTTCGCCTTCCATTGGTGCATAAATAAAGCCATTTTCCGTTTTTTCTATAATTGTTTCTTCTTGCTTTTTATTTATAAATTTTTGAAATATATTCATTATATCACTCCCTGTATTTTACTCTTATTTTTTAATCAACTAATTCCTCTACTTAAATTTCTTATCTAAAAAGGGAATCTAAAATAATATATTAATTTTCAGATTCCCCTTTGTAAAAATACTTATTTATATTAAACATTCACCGTTTGTTTCTATTACTTTTTTATACCAATAAAAAGATTTTTTTCTTCTTCTCTCTAAAGTTCCAGTTCCATCATCCTGTTTATCTACATATACAAAGCCATATCTTTTACTCATCTCTCCAGTGGATGCTGAAACTAAATCGATGCATCCCCAAGATGTATATCCTAATAGTTCAACTCCATCTTCCATTGCTTCTTTCATTTCAATGATGTGCTGTCTAAGATAATCAATTCTATAATCATCATTTATTGAGCCATCCTCTTCTATTGTATCTTTAGCACCTAGTCCATTTTCTACTATAAATAAAGGTTTTTCGTATCTATCATATAGAGTATTCATAGTTATTCTAAGTCCTAACGGATCAATTGCCCATCCCCATTCACTAACTTCTAAATGAGGATTTTTTATAGATTTAACAACATTAGCTTCAGTTTGATTTTCCATATCCTTAGATGCACATCTAGAAGCATAATA
This sequence comes from Clostridium sp. BL-8, assembly GCF_002006495.1. Taxonomy (NCBI): domain Bacteria; kingdom Bacillati; phylum Bacillota; class Clostridia; order Eubacteriales; family Clostridiaceae; genus Clostridium; species Clostridium sp. BL-8. The sequence continues at coordinate 46,167 of NZ_LZZL01000039.1, read as the reverse complement.
ACTAAAAGATATAAAATCTACTGTATTTTTTAATATATCCAGATCATTTTCTTCCATAACAATACTAACTTCTTTTTCCGCAAATACCCTCTTTGAATATGATGGATACTTACCTCTAGCCTGTACATCTATGAAAAATAAATTTTCTCTATCCTTTGTATGAGCCATCCATACGTCTCTTGGATCACATGAATACGGATAAAAATCTCCTCCTGCAAGCATACATCCAACTTTATTTTCTGGATTTTGTTCATGAGCTATTTTAGTTACTAAAGCACTTGCTACTAACATATGATGCGCTGACTGATATTTAACCTGATCTTTGTTTTCGCCTTCCTTAAAATATATACCTGCTCCCGAGAAAGGACTATGTATCAGTATATTTATTTCATTAAATGTCAGCCAGTATTTAACCAAACCATCAAATTCTTTAAAACAGCATCTTGCATACTTTTCAAAAAATCCTATCATTTTTCTGCTCTTCCATGATCCATATTTATTAACCAGTTCCATTGGAACATCAAAGTGACATAATGTTACCAATGGCTCTATATTATATTTTTTACATTCTAAAAATAAATCTTTATAAAATTTAATTCCTGCTTCATTAGGTTTTCTATCATCTCCATTAGGGAAGATTCTTGTCCATGCGATTGAAGTTCTAAAAACTTTGAATCCCATTTCAGCCATTAGAGCAATATCTTCTTTATAATGATGATAGAAATCAATTGCCTCATGACTTGGATAAAATTCACTATCTTTCAAAGTCAAATCTTCTTCTAACCCTAATTTTACTTTCATTCTGTTTATTCCATGTGGTATAACATCTACAGTACTTAAACCTTTTCCATCTTCTCTATAAGCACCTTCAGCCTGATTTGCTGCAATAGCTCCGCCCCACAGAAATTCTTCTGGGAAACTGTATTTACTCATTATCTGCCCCCATTATTTCAATATTATCTTCTGCTGGAATATCTTCAAATCCAAATATTAGAGTTAATACGAAAGATAATACAACTGCTAGTATCATTATTCCAATTATCCAAATAAGGCTTGATGGATTTTGTGGATCAAAAAACTGAACACTTGTGAACAAACCTGGTGCAGCCATAGATCTACTTGCGAGTCCTGCTATCCCTGCTACGGCACCACATACACCACCTGAAATTAATGATGCTATCAAAGGCCTTTTAAATCTTAATGCTACTCCATACAGTGCTGGTTCTGTGATTCCCGCAATGATTGCAGAAGAAGCAGCTGCAATTGCAGTTTGTCTTAACTCTTTATTTTTAGTTTTGAAAGCAACAGCTAAAGCTGATCCTCCTAATGAAAGGTTCGCACCTATTTCTGAAGGCATTACCATTCCTTCCATGCCTGTTTCTGCTATAGTTGTTAATATAGTTGGAGTAAATACTCTATGCATTCCAGTCATAACAAGTAGTGGCCATAAAGCTCCCATTATTGCTACTGATACCCATCCTAATTGACTGTGAACAAAATAAACTAAAGATGATATTGCTGTACCAATCCATATACCTAAAGGTCCTATTAATCCAATTGCTATTGGCGCTGCAATCAATACTATAATCGCTGGTTTTAAGAAATTTTTAGTTACTTCTGGTGTTATCTTATCTACAAATCTTTCAATATATGATAATATCCAAGTCATACAAAGTGCTGGTATTACCGTATACGTATACTTAACGGATGCAATAGGAATAAACGCTAAAGTTACTGCCTTACCTTCTGCTGCTTTTGCCATTAGGTTCACAAAATCCGGATGCACCATAAGTCCTGCTATTGCAATAGCTAAATAAGTATTAGTTTTAAATTTCTTAGATGCTGATACTGCCACCATAATTGGAAGGAAATAAAATGCTGCATCTCCCATAGCATTCAGTAAGGTATATGTAGTACTGTCTGCTGGTAGTACTTTTAACATAGATAAAATCATTACTACTAGTTTTACCATTGAACCACCAATAATTGCTGGTATCAATGGTGACATTGTACTTACTAATGCATCCAATATATTAGTTCCAACTTTTTTGATAGTTAGCTTTTCTTTTTTTATCCCTTTTGCAATGTCACTTTCATCTCCAAAGTTTCCTAATTTTAAAAATTCCTTATAAACATAAGATACATTATTTCCAATAATAACTTGATGTTGTCCACCTTGGTTCACATATCCCACTACTCCATTAATTTTTTTAATCTCATCTACATTTACTTTTGAGTCGTCCTTTAAACAAACTCTTAAACGAGTCATACAATGAGTTACACTTTCAATATTTGAGATACCGCCTAAATTATTCGCAATCGTTTTCGCAATTAATGCATAATCCTTTGCCATTTTATTACCTCACTTATATTTATTATTTTCGAATAGCTATTGAATTTATCTTAATGTTAATTGAAAAAGCGAATTTTGTCACTATGTAAACCTTTATAAAAAACATGTCTGTTCTTAAATAATTTGTTATTGCAAAAAAACAAAATGTTTTTTTGCAATCAAAATCGAAATATGTTCTTGACATTTCATATATTTAAATAACTGTGATTAACAAACAAAAGAGTAATTAAAATGAGCTTTATCAACTTGAGTTAAAAACTTCAAATTAATAAAGCTCTATGTAAAATACTTTTATTTTTCATGCATAGCTATTTACTCATCTTGTATAGATTCTTCTCGACGATTTTGTAATTTCCTTCCAATTCTCTCTATTATACTTATGATTGGAATTTGAGTTGTAATATCATATATTCCTATTTTAACATATGGTACATAATATGGTATATTATAATCAGACATTTTCGCTATAGTGCAGTTTTCAGTATTAGTAATACTAACAATACAGCAATTATCTTTTTTAAATCTATTTATGTGACCTATAATATCTTTTGATTCTCCAGACACAGAACATACTATCACAACTGAATTTTCATAAAATTTACCTGTAGTCGGGTAATACGGATCATCAATGCATAAACTAAATTGTCCAACACTTGATAGATATCTTGCTCCATATCTTGCTACAATTCCTGACATACTACTTCCTATAAAAATTGTTCTCTTTGCTTTTAATATGGCCTTTACTATTTCCTCTATCTTTTCATCATATTCTTCAGTATTCGTTTTCTTAAAGAAATCAATTATCTCTGTATTATCTTCACTTACTTTTGTAATTTCTTTTTCTTCTATAAATAATTTAAATTTTAGTTTAAACTCTGAATAACCACTACAACCTATTTTTTTGCAGAAATTTAATATGGTTGTAGTTGATACATGAGATTCAACTGCTAATTCCCTTATTTTCATATATCGAACCTTATCTTTATTATCCATAATATAATTATAAACGGAAATTTCTAAATCATTAAGACTTTTGATCTGACTATAACTGAACATATAATACTTCCTTCCATTGGACTATTGCCTCTACATTATATCAATTGATAACGTTTTTTTCAATCAAGGTATAATTAAATAAAAAAGAAAAGATCTTAGCTTATATTAGCTAAATACAAATCTTTAACTCCCAGAAATGGACTATATTTAGCCAAACTATTAAAAGAGAAACTTGATTTTTATAAATGCTGTTTCAGAATTATTAAGTTCTCCGGCAATTTTCTGCATTATAGACACTTTTATTTGTATAATTGAATTAATTTATAAAAAAGTTTTATCTTAATTTTAAAGTGAAAATTAAGATAAAACTTTTTCATACATATACTATTTATATTTCCTACATAGGGTGAATAATTTTGTATTATGTTATAGCCAATATTTTTATATAAATTTATTGCTTCGGTTTGTTTTATTCCAGTTTCTAGTATAGTATATTTATAGTTTTATATTCTGGCATTTACTTATCCCACAAATGTTATAAATGAAGTTTTATTATTGCAACATATTTAAACAAATTACCTCAGTTCTTATTTCTTTGGTATAACATTTAATTCTGTATTAATAACAGTTAACAGTTCCTTTGGTATGTTAAACCTTGATCTCTTAGACATGCTGTCTATAGTCATGAGCCCCATCATAACCTTAAACTGTTGACTTTCAGCTATATCTCCAAAATATTTCACAAATACAGCTTTTGCCTGCTCATCTTTATAAAGTTCTTCAATTGTATCAAAAGTTGAATAATATCCTTCTTTTATAGCTACTTCTTGAACATTAGACAAATCGAACTTTTGGAACCAGTTAGTAACATGTGTTTGTTCTTCTGGTTTTTTAAGTATGTAGCTTTCATCTGCTTCTTTAACATGCTTCAAAATCATTTCATCAATATAAATATCTCCATTTTCGTCAAAAGCCTCTGCCTTAATTTTGTTTTCTCCTAAAACTAATTTAACCGCTTCGAATTTCTTTATTGGTTCATTGCTATTAATTTCACTTATGAATTCATTATTTACGTACAGCTTAATATTATCAACATTTGAAATCACCACTATATCATTTAACTCCTCATGCCTATTTACAAATCTGCTGCCAGCCAATTTAACAAAATGCTCTTTTGACCAATATGCTTTGCAGAGATAAAAAGAATCTTTTTTTATCTTTCTGTCTATGGTTACTAGACCTTTTTGATTTCTCCCCTTTTCTCCGCCTTCATTTCTGATTTCGCTGCCAAAGTCAAACATAGCCCATATATACCCGCCCAAAACAAATTCTCTCTCATTAAAAGTTTTTAGAGCATTATTTTGGAACAATAGCTGATATTCTTCTGTATAATCCTTTACTGTTGGGTTATATGAATGAAGCTTAGGATTAGTATCAACCCCATATTCTGTAACCATAACTGGTATATTAGGTCTTGCCTTATGAAATTCATCTAATCTTGTTCCCAAATCCTGCATTTCCTTATAATACCATCCATAATATAAGTTATAGCCTACAAAATCAGTCAATTCATTAAGCTTACTTTCATTAGCCACTGAGTGAATATTAGCCTGGGCTATAAATCTGCTGGAATCTAATTCTTTAGCCATAATTGCAAGTTCTTTTACCATTTCATGTATCTGTTCATTTTCTATTGCTATAGTGATTTCATTTTGAACACCCCAGCAATAAATAGAACTATGATTATACGCCTGCTTAATTAATCTTTCTAACTGTTCCTTAGCATTTTTATTTTCCTTATCAGAAGTGGTTGGAATACTGATAAAAGGAATTTCAGCCCATACTAATATTCCCTCACGATCACAAAGGCTGTAAAAATAATCATTATGTTGATAATGAGCAAGTCTTATAGTATTTGCACCTATTTCTTTAATAATTGACATATCTAAATCCATGTGTTCTTTAGTTAAAGCATTACCAATACCTGCGAAATCCTGATGGCGGCTTATTCCATTAAATTTAATAGCTTTACCATTTAAAAATACTCCTCTATCTGGTGTTATTTCTATGGTCCTAAATCCAATTTCTATGCTTCGTTTATCACACATCATTTCTTCATAGTATAATTGTGCTTCAAATTTATAAAGATAAGGATTTTCTATTCCCTGCCATAATTCTGGATTATTTATTTCTTCTATTAATTCAAATTCCGAATCTCTAGATATGTTAATATTAACCGTTTTCTTAAATATTATTTTTTCTTCTTTATTTAATAATTTAAATTCAATCTTAGAAGCTTTTGTTTCTTTTAATTCATTTATGACTTTTCCATTTATTTTTAATTCAAACTTGTTCTCACAAATTCTCTTTTGAGTTAAGTATATACCATCTCTACCGTTATCCATTAAATCAAAGTGAAGAGCATCTGCTACTACAAGGTTAACTTCACGATATATTCCTCCATAAAATGAAAAGTCAGCCATTAGTGGATATACATCGTCATGACGACTGTTATCTACTATAATTGAAATAATGTTTTCTCCTAAATGTAAGAATGGATTTAAAAATACCCTAAACATTGAAAATCCACATTTACTGCTTCCAGCCAATTCTCCATTTACATATACTTTAGAAATAATAGCCGCGGCGCCTATTTCTAGAAATATAAATTTATTTAATTCCTTTTCTGTTATATCTAATTTTCTTTGATAACAGCATTCTCCTTTAAACATTCCCTCTCCGCTTTGCCCATCTACATCATTAAAACAATGGGGTAAAGTTACATTTTCACCTTCAGAGATTTCTTTTCCTATATATTCTTGAGTTTTTTCTTTAGTAAATATCCATTTATCATTTAAATTTATTACTTTCACAGCACTATCCTCCATATATACGTAATATCAAAAGTTAGAAATTCAACCATCACTAAAGGTGATGGTTTTAAATTAAATCTTTTATTTAAATTTCCTTAGTTTAAGAAGAGAATTAATTAAATTTAATCCGCTCTTAATAACATTCTATATTTCTAAAATATACTATTGATTTTCTGACTTTTGCTCTAATTCATAGGCTTCTTTGTCCGCTTTTCTAAAGAATGGATACCACACTAAAGTTGATAGTCCTACAAGTGCAACTTGTAATACGGCTATCTTCCAGCTTCCTTCCATTAAACCGCTAAATATTATTGGCATTCCACTCATTGGCGTCATCCCTGCAACTCTTGGCACTATTCCTGTTACTGTCATAAAATACGCAATAGTTAAATTAATTGCATTCATAAACACAAATGGTATTACAAATTTAAAATTAAAAACAAGAGGTGTTCCAAAAACTAATGGTTCACTAATTCCAAATAAAGATGGTACTGCTGTTAGCTTTCCTAAAGTTTTATATTGTTTACTTTTAGCTACAAATAGCATAAGTAAGGCAAATCCAATTGCACTGGCAGACATTGTATATACACTTACAAATGCTCTACCTGTTATATTTGGAAGAGCTTCTCCTGCTGAATAAGCAGATAGTTGTGCTGCATCCATTGCTGTGAATATCGGCATCATAACTGAATAAATAACCAATGTTCCATGAATCCCAAAAAACCATAATACTTGTGCAAATGTCCATAGAATTATTATTGATACAATATTTCCGCCAACACCTTGTAATGGTGTTTGAATAAAACTATATATAAATTGGTGCATAGTTTTAAATGGAGTTGCAGCAAAAATAGCTGATACAATTAAAAATACAATAATAGCTGCAAATCCAGGAAGCAAGCTGCTGAAACTATCAGATACAACTGGTGGCACAGTTGAAGGCATCTTAATAGTAATCCCTTTTTGCTTGATATATACATATATTCTGGTTGATACTAAACTTATAATAATAGCTGAAAAAATTCCAGGTGCCCCTAACCAGTACATAGAAAGTGTAGTACCTCCCTTATCTGTGGTAAATGGCGTTACTATAAAAAAGCAAACCAAAGCTAGTAATGCTGGCACTGTGCCATCTTCTTTATGCTGCTTTGCATAACTGCTTGCTATAGTTAAACCAAAAACTACAGCTAAGAAATTTGTTGAAAACATTATAGCTATATTTAAGGCATATGCAATTCCAGTTGCAGTAATAAAACCTTTCCATGCAGGTATTTGTAAGTTTAAAAACAATGCTGCAAATGCACCTAAAAGTGTAACTGGCATTGCCATCATCATTCCTCCAGAAACACCATTTGCTATCTTACTTTTCTGAATCTTATTTAACATTGGAGATATTTTTTTAGATATAGCTTTTGCATCAAAATTTGACATATTAAGTCCTCCTCCAAAAATATTTATAATAATATTTTCTTAATTAATCTAATAATGCAAGTGCATCCTTTAATACTTTTTCACCATTGAGAGTTCCATAATCCATCATATCTATTACTGCTACTTTAATTCCCTTTGGTTCATATTCTTCCTTTATTTCATCTGCCATATATTCAATTTGAGGTCCTAAAAGTAAAACTTCTGTTGGCTCCTCATATTCCTCAAATTTTGATTCTGACATAGCAATAATTTTTGCTTCGATTCCTTGCTTTTTTGCACTTTCCTGCATTCTAGCCATTAAAATACTTGTTGACATACCTGCTGCACATACTAAAGTTATATATCTCATTTTTTCTTCCTCCTAAAATTTTGTTATTAATTTTATTTACATCTTGTTATCAAGCTAATTAAATTTATTTTTACTTCATTTAATAATTATTTTCTAAACTCTTCATACATAGAAACCATTTCTTTAGCTAAATCTCTTACAGTCATAGCATTCATTAAATGATCTTGTGCATGCACCATAAGTAAACTTATCTCCAGACTTTCTCCTGCCGCTTCTTTTTGAATTAAGCTGGTTTGAAAATCATGGGCTTTATTTAAAGCTTCATTAGCTTCCTTTATTTTTTCCTTTGCTAATTCAAAATCACCTCCTTTTGCTGCTTTAATGGCTGCCATTGCTTTGCTTCTAGCATTCCCTCCATTTACGACTAATTCCATGACTATTTGCTCCATTGATAATATTTCCATTACTTCACCTTCTACTCTGATTATTTGATTTGCTTCTTGCTAATATATATAGCAAACTTCATGCCAACATAAAAAATTAATATAAAATATTTTTCAATTTCTTTGACTCTTGCATTTTAGCCTTTTTAGGCTAATAAAAAAAAGCTTTTAAAAAGTATTTATGTGCTTTACTTTTTAAAAACTTTTCAATGCACATGAAGAATGTGCTTTATTTTTTTCTACTCTTCATAGTAAATAGATTCATAAGATAACATATTTCATCATCTGAAATATAAATTGTATACTTAGTATTTAATATTGAACATTCACTCTTTATTATTCTATATAATTCTAAATTTTCTTTTATATATGAATCAGTATTTGCATATGTATCTATTACTCCATTATCACATAATCTATCAATCATTACTGCCATATGAAGAGTTATTCCTATAATTGCATTTGATGTTAATTTTATATTTAGTAACTTAGTAACTGTTGTAATAAATCTCCTTATATCACTAAGAACTACTTTCCCTTCTATTTTCTTTAACTGATGTTCTAAGGTATCTTCCATCTTAGCGTAAACTTTTTCTCTATTTATTAAGTCTTGTATATTTTCTATGCAATTACCTTCAATAACATCATCTAAATTATATTGCAGATAGTCACTTTCAAGTTCAAAAGGACTAACTAAACAAATTATTTGATATTTATTTGATAATTTATCTAATCTACTGTATATGCTTTCTTTTCCTATGAAATTAACAGGAACAATTTCTAGAAAATTATTTTCAAATTTGAGTTTTCTTTCTAACAATGCTTTCATTGCTTTAGCACTGCCTTCGCCAGTAGTACATACTGTTACAATTGCTAGCTTTCTTTCTTCAGGATCATCTGGAATATAATCTAATACATTATTATCGTATAAATTATTTACCTCTAAGGTATCTCTATATATTTCATCTAAGGTATACCCAAGCATCGCTTTTCTAGTTGCTTCAATACAATGTAGCGTACTTACTAATGGAATTGTCCTTGTCTTCAATTTAAATTCTTTTTCTATTTCTCTGCCAAATGTAACTAGAGAGCCCATATCCACTAAAAATAAAATATCTGATTTAATACCATTTTCTCTTACATAATCTTTAGTCTTCTCCAATATAATCTGTGGCTTTTCTTCTATTGGTGCATTTATTCCCTTTGCATATTGTGTTCCTAAGAGTCCATTTACTGCATTAACCATGGATGTAGCAGTTCCTTCACCATGAGCAATAATTATTACATTTACATCATGTCGCTTATTTCTTATTTTTTCACTATTGTAAATTAAAAACATAGTTAAAAATCCTGCTTCGTCAATAGGAACTTCTCTGTCTATAGATTCTTCTATTATCTTCAAAGCCTCTAGTGCAATATTAAATTCTTTATTATATTCTTTCCTTATTTTATTTAACTTTGGATTTTCAATTTTTTTATTTCTCTTAATTCTATCTATGGAATTACTAATATGGACTGCTAAGCCATATTGTATCTGTTTATCAAGCTCCCTTTTTAATTCTGCTTCACAAAAATTAATTACCCTTTTTATTATATCCATAATATATGGCTCTATAATATTCTCTAAATTCGTTGAATCTACTTTATTATGAAATCTAATCATGTAATTTTTAAAATAATCTTCTATATCACTCTCCATTTCTTCTTCAAATTGTTTCCCTTCAACCCCTTTCGCTTTAAGTTCCCTAGTTTTTGCTTCTAACATCTCATAAATATTTTCATCTTGGTCCTTTTCCTCAAAAATCATTTGTTTTTCATCTTTATCAAAAATGCAGTATCTGTTATTTATATCAATTAACTTATTCCATAACTGTCTATGCTCAACTTCTTTATATAATCCTTCTCTTATATAAGGCTGCAATTCTAAACTGCTAATCCTTATATCTTCCTTTCTATTAGAAAGGAAATCTGCATATGCTTTAGCACAAGTGAGCTGGATATCAGATTTTAACTGCCCTATATTATTGGGGCAATCGTAAAACAAAAAGGCCTTTAATGAATTTACTGATACTTTAATGCTCTTCCCTAAGCGGCTAGACTCTTCAATCATAAACTGTTTTATAAGATTAAATCTCTCTTCAATTCCCCTATTTCTTAAAGCTGGTATATTTATAACCATTGGAATTCTTCTGCTAAAGGTTTGAAGTAAGTTCATGTTTGGATCTTCAGTTGTAGCTGTTATAATAATTACCTTTGCACTTCTTTCGCTGTCAGTTTCCCCAAGTCTTCTGTATACGCCTCTATCCATAAATGTAAAAAACATTTCCTGCCCCTCTGCTGGCAGCCTATGAACTTCATCTAAAAATAAAATTCCCCCATCAGCTTTTTCTAAAAGACCTTCTTTATCAAAATCTGCACCTGTATAAGCACCTTTTTTTACTCCAAACAATTGTCCAAGTAATAGCTGAGGATTATTAGCATAATCAGCACAATTGAATGTTATAAAAGGACTATCTTTAGATTTTACTTTCATTTCAATTGCATACTTATATATTATCCCTGCAAAAGTAGACTTACCAACACCAGTTTCTCCAAGAAGTAATATGTTCATTCCATTAGGTGGATATAATATGGCTGCTTTAGCTTGTTCTATAGCTGTATACAAACTTGGATTATCTTCAGAAAATTTATTTATTATCGATATTACTGGAACCTCAATTTTTTCATTTGCAGCAATGAATAATGTTGGTTTCCCTTTTAACTTTATTGCCTTCCCTTCACTTGCTAGCTTATTTAAATCGGTACTTACATTACCTCTAATAAGCTTTAGCTCTTCGGCAATTTCAGTTGCAGAGCAGCCTTTTGTATTTGTACTCGTTTTCTCTTTGAGCTTCATAAGAACTAATTCAATTCTCTTCATAAATAGCTTTCCTCTTTCTTCACTCTTATATAATCTTAAATACTGTTTTTAATTCACACGTAATATTTACTTTATTATATTTAAATACTAACATATATTTATATTCTCACCTATATTAAATACTATGTTTAAAATCTTCTAACCCAAAATAACTACACATAATTATGATAAATTTGAGTATATCATAATAACAAAATAAAAGACCCACGAAAATCTAAATTAAATTTTCGTGGGTCTCATGGTGGAGGTGAGAGGTGACTTTTAAAATCCACCAGTGAAATTCATCTCACTTTTTCCATTAATATATTATGTATTACCAATTGTAGTTATAATATTCTTAAGAATAGATTTTTTGTTTAAGTTTTTCTGCTGTAGAGGATGAAGCTGTATAAATCATCACTTTCAGATCAGGACAGTTAGACAGCTGTAAATTCACATGCTCAAACTCCACTTTTCCAATTTCAGGATAATCCCATGATTTATGACAGTCCGTAACAGTTTTAACTTCATAACGAGGCCACCATAAATCGAATAATTCACTTTCCTGCTTAAATTTTTCGATCATTTCTTTTAACCTTTCATCTTGAGGATACCTGACACAATCTGCCCTAAACCTCGCAATCATGATTTTAGCCTTCTCTTCCCAATCAGAATTAATTTCTTTTTTAAATGGATCTGTTAAAAATTGATATAACAAATTCGGCTTTGAATTCATGCTAGTAGAATATGGAGGGAATCGAAATAAAAATTCTGCTGCACGATTCCATAATAATACATCCCAATATTTATTAATTATATATACAGGATTAGGTTCTAATGCAAAAACAGTTCTTTCTAATCCAATACTGATCTCTTTATAAATTTCTGATTCCTCTATCTCATCTGATTTAGATAATAGAAAAAAATAACGACGTTCATCCTCAGATAATCTTAACACACTAGCCAAACTTTCTAATACTTGATTGGAAGGACGTACGTCTTTACCTTGCTCTATCGATGTATACCAAGAAACACTGACATTTGCAAGCTCAGCAATCTCTTCTCGTCGAAGTCCTGGTGTACGGCGACGTCCATATGAAGGCAAACCAACCTGTTCTGGTGTAAGACGTTCTCTAGTTGCACGTAAAAATTCACCTAACGACTGCTGCATTGTAATCTCTTTCATTTATTTTCCTCCTTTATCCTACCACTCTCAATCATATGATAATCACAATATGGTTAAGCTATTTTAAGCCTGATATATTAGTAATATAACATAAAAATAATTAACAAACAAAACTGTTTAGAATGGAGTGAATTAACTTATGAAAATATTTGTAACTGGAGCAACAGGTAAGGTTGGAAGTCGTTTTGTACCATATTTATTAGAGCAAGGTCATGACGTGCGTATTCTTGTAAGAAATGCTGATCGTGCACTTACCTTGAAAGAACAGGGAGCAGAAGTGGTTTTAGGTGATCTTTTAGATAATGAAAATCTCACTGAAGCTATAAAGGGTGTTGATGCTGTAGTGCATCTGGCAGCTCAATTTCGCGGTGTCAGCGAAGAAATAGCACGAGCATCGAATGTCGATGCAAGCATAATATTAGCTAAAGCTGCTCTGGAGGCCGGTGTCACAAGATTTGTTTTTAGTAGCACCAGTTTGGTATACAGTGGTATCAGCAGAAATAATCCATGTCGTGAAGATGACGTCCTTCAACCGACTCTAGCCTATCCAAAAACAAAAGTTGTGGCTGAAGAAGCTTTACTTAAGATGCACCATGAAATGGGCTTAGATTTGCGTATTGTGAGATTTGCTTTTGTTTATGGCGATCATGACCCACACATTGAAGAATTTTCACCAATTATGAGTACATGGAATCCTTCGCAAAAGCTTTCGCTAGTACATCATGCGGATGTCTGTCAATCGTTAATGCTTGCAGCAAGTACACCAGGTTTTGACGGTCACGTATATAACGTTGCTGATGACACACCAATTACTGTTGCTGAACTTCTTAAACTTAATGGCGTACCAGAACAGGTACCTCCTAATGGCGGATGGCCTGATTTTAGCCCATGTGATATGATATTGGATACGGAGCGTATTAAGAATGAACTTAAATTCCACCCTAAATATCCTTCTTTTCATACTGCTATGGATAAGAAAGCATTGTAATTAGAATTTACAAATAAGTATCTCTTGCACTTAAATATGCCAATGTGACTAGGCATGATAAACTATTCTCAAGTGAAGAGCCAAATCTATGATTTGGCTCTCTGAACTTGTCCAGCGAATGTAATGAGTCGGACTTCCAATACTGTAATATTGGTATTTCTGAATTATGAACATCATGTAATATTTGTGCTACTTTTTCAGTTTCTTGTGATACTATTGCCTTTAGCATGCTTCTAGAATTTTTTATAATTTCTGATACGTAACCAAAGTTTTCCATTTTGAAGTGCTTTAACTACAGAACGTGGATTGTATATTCTATCTCCATCTTCATTAGAGACATTAATCTTTTCCTCCAATGCTGCCACATTTATTTCTGCAACAATTATGAACTCCGTTTAATATTATTTCTATCGAAAATTATCAACTATGGTATGATATAATTATCTAACAAACTTATTTTACATAAACCTAGGAGGTAACCATGAAAAAAGCACTGATTATAGGCTCTACCGTACTTGACATAATTATAAATATAGAAAAACTTCCCGCTACCACTGAAGACTGTCACATAAATTGTCAGACTATGTCTATCGGCGGTTGTGCTTTTAATGTGCAGAACATAATAAATCTTTTTGAAATCCCTTATGTGTTTTGTTCACCTATCGGTACCGGAATCTATGGAGATTATGTGGCTTCACAGCTGAAAAAAATGGGATTATCACCCTTTGTCCGAGTTACAGATCAAGATAATGGGTGTTGTTATTGTTATGTTGAATCTAACGGCGAACGAACTTTTCTATCATATCACGGTGCTGAATATACTTTTAACCCTATGTGGCTTAATGGAATTAATATGGATGATTTTGACCAGGTTTACATTTGTGGCCTAGAAATTGAGGAATCCACAGGTAATAAAATCATATCCTTTCTTAATAAAAACAGACATCTACAAGTTTTCTTTGCCCCTGGACCAAGATTCTCAATGATAGCTAAAGAAAAGATTGATGCAATTTTCAAACTTTCACCAATTGTTCATTTAAATATGGATGAAATTCTAGATTTTACAAAAACTTCAACTTTAGAAGTAGCTGTTAAGGTACTTTATTCTTTAACCAATAATTTGATTGTCATTACAGATGGTGAAAACGGATCCTATCTATATGATGGTGAAACCTTACAGCATACCATGGGTATCAAAGCTGATGTTGTTGATACAATCGGTGCAGGTGATTCGCACATTGGAGCCTTCATGGCTTCTATAAAATTAGGATATTCCTATATAAAAAGCCTCGAGATAGCCAATCAAGTATCTGCTAAAGTCGTGGAGATAAAAGGCAGTCTTCTACCTTCGCATGTTTTTAAGCAGATAATACCCAAATTGAAATCCTGAATTATATAAATAAATTATGGTAATTACTACTTTCGCTAATGTTATCATATTTTAATTCAAAATAGATTACATATTAACAACTTTACTTATAAAATCAACCTCATTATTTATCAATGTGTATGTTTAATCTCACCATTATCATAGTATTCTCTTAATAACTTTCCAATATTATTATCCTTAATGTGTTTATATAAATGTATATGAAGCTAATAATTGGTATTGATACAACAGAAAATAATGTTGAAATTTATTCTCTCCATTTAAACAAATCATCTCTATGAGTTTCTAACCAATTAAATGCAAATTTTTTAAAGCATTCAGCCTCTGGAGATAATATTTTTCCTTTATTATATACAAAATATGTATCCCAAACACATTCTTCATCCTCAAACTGTTTTATAACCGTATTTGAGTATGGATTACTCCATGCAGCGAAATCTACAGAGATGCCTATCCCTTTGTTCATGTTTGCTATTTTATGTGTTAATGCAATCTCTGTGGTTTCCATCAAAATAATAGGCTTAACATTTGCTTTTAAAAATCTATTCATATTATTATAATATGGTTTAAAGTTTCTTCCTTCTAAAGCAATTTGTTCATTATCTAAATCACTATAGGCTATTTTATCCTTCTTGGCTAAAGGATGATTCTCATTTATAACCAAACAATGTTTATGTGAGGAGAAAATTTCAGCATTATACTTAGTAATATCAACTGGGCCTGCAATAAATCCAATTTCTATCCCTTCTTCTTGCATGTTTTTATCAATTAATTTATCTGTTCCTTCTAAAACATCTAATTGAATATCTGGATATTCTTCTTTGAAATCCAATATAAAATCAACTGTTAAATAATCCATTACTCCAAATGTAGAAGCAACTTTCAATATTTTCTTATTTTCATTTCCCTCCATCTTAATTCCGTGCTTAATTCCTTCTAAATATTCAATTATTACCAAAGAATTCTTATATAAAATGTCACCATGAGCTGTTGGAAATACACCATGAGTATTTCTGTAAAATAACTGAACCTCTAATTCCTGTTCTAGTTTTTTTATTATTTTACTAAGCCCCTGAGGTGTAATGAATAATTGTTTTGCCGCATTACTAATATTACGTTTCTCATGAACTGCTAAAAAAGCTTTTAGATCCTTTGTATCCAAATTAAATCACCTCTTATCCAAAATACTTTTGTTATGACTTAATAATTTTATTATTTCAACTTTTTGATTAGAGCTTATTTACTTTCTCCTCTATAAATTACCTAAACTAATAATTGTACTATCTCAACTATTAATTGATAGCAAATTTAATTCTCATAAGTTATTATACTATTATAGCAATGGCGCTTGATATTTCAAGTGCCATTTTTTTATTTTCAAATTCAAAGGAGGACATTAAAATGGCAAATTATCCAAAATTCAAAGCAGCAGCAGTACAGGCTGCTCCAGTATTTTTAAATCTTGATGCAACTATAGAAAAAACTTGTAACCTTGTTGACGAAGCAGCTTCAAATGGTGCAAAAGTAATTGCCTTTCCTGAAGCTTTTATTCCTGGATATCCATGGTGGATATGGCTAGGTAATGCAGACTATGGTATGAAATTCTATATTCAGCTCTATAAAAATGCAGTTGAAATTCCAAGTAAGGCTATCCAAAGCTTAAGTGAAGCGGCCAAAAGAAATAAAGTTTACTTTTGTGTTTCTGTTACTGAAAAAGATGGTGGTTCATTATATCTAACTCAATTATGGTTCAATCCTGAAGGTAATTTAATAGGTAAACATAGAAAATTAAAAGCTACAAATGCAGAAAAAACTATCTGGGGGGATGGTGATGGAAGTATGATGCCAGTATTTGAAACAGAATATGGCAATCTTGGAGGTTTACAATGCTGGGAACATTTAATTCCTTTAAATATAGCAGCTATGGCTTCTCTTAACGAACAAATTCACGTTTCTTCTTGGCCAATTGCTATGCCTTATGAAGGACATTTATTTGCACAGGAAGCATGTGATACTGCAGCAAAATATTATGCAATTAGCAATCAGGTTTTCTGTCTAGTAACTTCTCAAATCTGGACTGAAGAAATGCGTGATATTTTAGGTGAAACAGAATATCAAAAGAATTACATGCAGCTTGGATATGGATTTGCAAAAATACTAGGTCCAAATGGTGCAGTTATAAGTAATATACTACCTCATGATGTTGAGGGTATTGTATATGCAGATGTTGATTTAGAACAAATTATACCTGGAAAATTCCTAATTGATACTGCTGGCCACTATTCTACACCTGGATTCTTAAGTTTGTCTTTTGATAGAACAATCCACACTCCAGTGAAGAAAATTGGTGATACTAAACCCCAAACCTTAACTTATGAAGAAATTCAATATAATGAAGAATAATTATACTTAAATTAAAGGTTACAACCTGCTTATGCCTAAGAATGTTGTAATCTTTTAAATTTATTATCATCGTATAACTATTGCTTACAATATGCGTTATACCTATTTTTATTATTTTAATTTTTGATCAGACAACCATTCCATAATTGTTGTACTCTTGCCTCCTATAGTTGCTTTGCACTGATTATTATATACATATATCCAAGACCAATTACTTGAATATTCATATGGTGTTCCATCTTCCTTATTATATAATCCTGTAGTATCCACTACAGCATCAAATAACGATAATTATAAATACTTATAAATAATTAAAGTAATACTGCAATAATTGGTATTGATACAACGGAAAATAATGTTGAAAAAAACACTCCTTTTGTAATGAAGTTTTGATCCCCACCATATTCATTACTCATCATTACTATATTTGATGCTACTGGCATTCCAGAAATAATTACTAATACTCCTAAAAGTAGCTTGTCTGTAATAAAATATCGACCTATATACCATATAATTATTGGTAGTATAAGCAATCTTATAATTGTAAATATAATTACCCATTTTTCTTTTATTAATTCTTTAATAGAAAAGCCTGCTAATGTTGATCCTATAACAATCATAGCTAAAGGAGTTGTTATATCTCCTGCTAACTTAATAGGTTCTGCAATTACTTCTGGCAAAGAAATATCCATTAAATATATTGCAATTGCTATAATGGCTGAAACAGTTCCTGGATTAAAGAAGTTTTTAACATTAAATGAATTTTTATTATTATTCGGACCCTTCATATCTTTACTAAGCAAAAGTATTCCATAAGTAAAAATTGAGACATTAAACACACTCATAAAAATTGACACATATAATACTGCACTATTTCCAAATATAACACTAACAACCGGTATACCCATAAATCCTAAATTAGAATATACAAGCATACTTTCATATATTGCAGCAATATCTTTTTTTATTCTAAATATTACTATTAATAATTTAGCAATAATAGGTATTAAAATGTAATACAATATAGCTACTATAAAAATATATAAAACCATCGTCTTATCTTTTAAATGATCCCCTGATAAAACTGAATAAATAATTAAAGCAGGACTCGTTATATTAACAATTAGTTTTGAAAATAATTTATCACTATCTACAGTCATAATTTTTTTCTTATTAGCTAAGTAGCCAACAATCATTAATATAAATAAAATTATCATTTGTTTAAATACAAGTATAATATCCATTTGACTTCTCCTAAGTTATTCTAATTTTGTTTTTAGCACTAATATTTTATTTTAAACATAGCTATTCACACCTTATTAATTTTGTTATTTTTAATATTCTAAATTCTTTCATGCTACTTCCATGAACAAATTTTACTAAACCAAAAAAGGAGTTAATTCATTAAAATTAGCTCCTTTGCTGTAAAGTTCAATTTATTATAACATAAACACTAAATATTTAGGTATCAACTTTTTGGTGTTATGTCATAAACAAAAAATTGATACAAAATACAAAGTTTTTGTGATATTAATTTAGAATTAAATAATACAATAAAATTTTCAAAATCTATCATATAAAACTTATTGAAGTTAAAATAACAAAACTGTTATTTATTTATTTCATTATAAGCCTGTAATCTATTTATATGAACAGCTAAATAAGTTAATTCGTCTTTTGGAATATCTCCATCATAAACCTTTTTTATATAATCCTTTATTTTAAATGCAATCTCCATTGATTCTGGATATAATGTAGCTATCTGCTCAAACATTACATCATTTTCATCTTCCAACATTACATCATTAAAGAATCTTTCTGTAAAAAATTTAACATGTGTAATGAAACGCTGATAGTGAATCCCTTCCATTTTCAGACTGCTACCAATGGAATATCTTACTAGATTGACAATTCCACCAATCATTTTAGCATATTTCATACCATCTTTTGAGTCATTACTTTTCGATTGAGCGTTTATTAAATGAAAAGCAATATTTGCAGCCTCTTCTTCCGGAAGCTTGACATCTGTTATTTTACTTAAAAGCTCTAAAGCATATATTCCAATTTTAAATTCCTCTGGATAATAATTTTTTATTTCCCAATAAACACGATTTGTTATATTAATATTCTTCTTTGATCTTTCTACTGCAAAATTTAAATGATCACTTAATGTAAAATATATGCTTATATTAAGCTTAGAATCTAGCTCCTTTTCAGCTTTTGAAACAATTTTTTGAGTTATATCAAGATATATTGGGGGAATTGAATCTAATAATTTTAAGTATTCATTTATTTGAATGTTTTCTACAGGCATAAAAATTTGATCTATACTCTTTTTTTCAACGATATCTCCATTTTTTTTATTGTAGCCTATACCTTTTCCTAAACAAATGAATTCTTTGTTATTCTCGTCAATAGCTAAAATGACACTAGAATTAAGTACTTTTTTTATTTTCATAATCATTCCCCCTACTAGGGATGTTCAAAGAAATACCAAGTCAGTATGCTAGTATATTTGACTTGTTATTTTCTTTCACATCCCTTATCTTTATTCTAAAATTTCTCCATTTGTTTTTATAACATTTTTATACCAGAAAAAAGAATCTTTCTTTTTTCTTTCCAATGTTCCATTTCCTTCATCATCTTGATCAACATATATAAATCCATATCTCTTACTCATCTGAGAAGTTGAAACACTTATACAGTCGATAGGTGCCCAGCTGGTATATCCTATTAAATCAACACCCATTTCCACAGCTTTCTTCATTTCTCTTATATGTTCTCTGAAATAATCAATTCTATATAAATCGTGAATAGTTCCATCTTCTTCTATAACATCTTTAGCACCCATACCATTCTCTACTATAATTAATGGAATTCTATATCTGTCATATAGTTCAATTAATGATATTCTAAGGCCCACTGGATCTATCTGCCAACCCCATTCTGTAGAAGGCAGATAAGGATTTTTCACACCCATTATAGTATTTCCAGATGCTTTTTCTTTAGTTGTATCCGCCGACTCTGTTCTTGACATATAATAACTAAAAGATAGATAATCAGCTGTATTCTCCTTTAATATTTCTTCATCATTTTCTTCCATTTTAATATTGATTCCATTATTCTTCAAGAATACTTTATATAATCTAGGATATTCTCCAAATATCTGAATATCAGCATGAACATGATTTCCTAAATTACTATTTAACGAAAGCAATACATCTTCTGGATTACAAGTATTAGGATATGTTGTAAGCTTTGTTAACATGCATCCCATTTTACTGTCTTTAATGATTTTTCTGCATTCCTTTGTTGCTAAAGCTGCTGCAACATATTGGTGATGCAAAGCTTGATAAATAGCTTCATTAAGCTTTCCTTCTGCACATTTATCTGGAATAATTCCTGCTGTTGTAAATGGATGTCTTCCAACACTATCTATTTCATTAAAGGTCAACCAGTACTTAGCATAATCTCCGAAAGACTCAAAACAAACTTTTGCAAACTTAACAAAATGATCAACTAATTTTCGCTCTACCCATCCATTATATTTTAAACTTAAATGCAAAGGCATTTCATAGTGTGATAACGTTACAATTGGTTCAATATTATGTTTCTTAAGTTCTTTAAATATGCTTTCATAATATTTAATTCCTTCTTGATTTGGTTCACTTTCTTCTCCTGTTGGAAAAATTCTTGTCCAAGCAATAGAAATTCTTAGAGCCTTAAAGCCCATTTCAGCAAACAAAGCGATATCCTCTTTATAATGATGATAAAAATCAATTCCCCTTCTCTTTGGATAGAATTTCGTAGTTTTATCTTCCATAGCTTCTTGTATCATTTTGGTAGTAACCTTATTGTGACCAGCATAATCCTCTACACTAAGATTTGGCTTATAACTTGCTACATCAGCTACAGACATTCCTTTCCCATCAGCATCAAAGGCCCCTTCTACTTGATTAGCTGAGATTGCTCCACCCCATAAAAAATCTTCTCTAAATGACATTTTATACATCAACTCCTATCTAATTTATTGTAAATACTTTATCGCTCTTATTAACTTTTTTACTTTCTATAGTTTCTATCTTAGCATCTGGTCTATTTGTAATAATTACTGAAGTTACTGGATCAAATCCTTCTTCAACAATTTTATCTAACTCAAAGCTTAATAATAAATCTCCCTGCTTTACACTTTTACCTACAGATACTTCTGGTTTAAAATATTTTCCTTTTAAATTCACTGTCTCTAATCCTACATGAAAAAAAATTTCAGTACCATCTTCTGACTTCATTGCTAAAGAATGTTTTGTTTCAAATACCATTTCAATTGTACCATCTATTGGAGCATATAGTTCTCCAATAGATGGAATTATTGCAAAGCCTTCGCCCATTAATTTATTAGAAAACACATCATCTTTTACTTCACTTAAAGGGATTAATTCTCCTTCTAGCGGTGCATTAAATTCTTCTTTTTTATTCTCGATTTTTATATCTTCTTTACTCTCGATTTTTATCTCTTCCTTATTACTAGGTGCTTGTTCTTTCCATAAAACTGCTACAGCAATAAATGAAGCTACAAATGAAATCCCTAATCCTATTACTGCATTCACCAGATTATTTGGTAATGTTTCAGAAATAAACATAGATAAACTTGCGATTCCAGGGCCTACTGCTACATATGCTTCAACAGCTTGAATTCCTAAAAAAGCACCTCCTATAAAAGACCCAACCATTACACCATAAAGTACACGTTTATGTAAGATTGTAACACCATATAATGCTGGTTCAGTAATTCCAAATAGTGCTGATATACCTGCTGATACAGCAGTAGATCTTAACGCTTTATCTTTTGTACGAATACTTACTGCAAAACATCCGCCTGCTTCTGAAATATTATGTGCAAGTGATGCAGCATTATATATTAATTCTCTACCTGATTGACTTAAAGAGGTAACAACGTAAGGAATCATTGCCTTATGCATACCTGTAACAACCATAAATGGCAAGAATGCTGCTAAAACTGCTACTGCTAGCCAACCAAATTTACCAAAAATAAATAAGATTACAGCTGCAAACCCTTGACCAAAATTAAAACCTATTGGCCCAAGAAGAAGCAAAGTTACTGGTACAGTTATAAGTAATGACATCATTGGAACGAAAAAGCTACGAATAACCTTTGGACTAATTTTATTAAAGAATTTTTCTAATTGTGAATATAATAATACGCATAATATTGCTGGGAAAACTTGATATGCATAGTTTATATTCTGCACTGGTATATTAAAAAGTAAAGTTCCATCTCCAAGCATCTTAGCTAAATTAGGTGTTAACAGTGCTGCAACAGCAGATACTGCAACTAATGGATTTACCTTCATTTTATTAGCAGTTGTAAATGCTACTAATAGTGGTAAGAAATATAATGGTGCATCACCAACAAAATTTAATATCTTATATGTAGATGTAGTATTTGATAGAATTCCGAGCATGTTTAAAAGCATTAAAAGTGACTTTAAAATACCACCTCCAGCTATAGCTGGAATCAATGGCTGGAATACACTTATAACAAAATCTAAAATTATTGCGCCTACTTTTCTTTTCTCTTTATTACTATTATTATTATTTACTCCTTTATCAGAAATAAGTTTCTTAACCTCATCATATACTTCAACAACTGCATTTCCAATAACTACTTGGCATTGTATATTTTGCTTAACAGCAATTACCTCTGGAATACTTTCAAGATCCTTCACTTTTACTTTGTTATTATCAATAAGGTTGAATCTCAATCTTGTTGAGCAGTGTTCCAAATGTTCAACATTTTCATCTCCACCTACTGCTTTTAATATCTTCGCTGCTACTTCTTTGTAACTCATATTATTTGTCTCCTCTCATTAAATAATGTTCACAGACTTTTTTTATTTGGCCAAGATAAAAAAGGACTCAAATAAACTAATATAATATTAGCCTATTCAAGTCCTGCCTGCATTACCAGTCACATGCCTGATATTTATATACTTTTATGTTATGAATGAAGTATAACACGAACTAAAGTAAACGTCAACATTTTCACAAATTATTTTTTCAGCATGTGTTAAATTATTGTGATACTACCCGTGACAATAAAAAAACGTGACCACCTGTAAGCATCTATTCAAGCCACATACAAATGGTCGTGGGTTTCATGGTGGAGGCGAAGCACGACCTTTGAAGCCCACCTCACTTTAGTTTATTATCAATTTATCTCATATTATTTTTCTATCAAAAACACTCAACAGTTTATTCATTAATTTTATTGCTCATTATTATCTTCTGTGTAATTATAGGAGTTATTATTGTAGTCAATATTACTACAAATGCAATTTGAGCTATCGATACTTGAATAAATTTTTCATAAACCGGATTAAGCTCTGCTGCCAAAGTTGGCACTACTAATGACAATCCTGCAACAGAGCTCATAGCTGTTGCAGCATAACCTGGTCTTTTCATTACTTTTTTATCTATAATAAGTAATGGTATCAAGCAAATTATATAAAATAAAATTGTGCTTATTATACCTGATATTCCTGCCCTCAATGCTACTATTATATTAATATTTACTCCAAAACTTATACCCATAAATGGCAGCAATATTGCTGTTCCAGATGAATATAGCTTTCTAAAATTTCCATCTAAATTCCCAAGTAATATTCCTAGTATGAATGGAAATAATGTAGCGATTATAGTGTTAAAATCTATTCCTTGTCCACTTGTAGAACTTAATATGGTAATAGGTACTGCAGGTACTACAATTAAATTTAATATTCCAAATGCTGAAGCGTCAACTTCGTCGCCATAGCTATCAACAAGTGCTAAATATAAACCTGGATTGCAGCTTGTTACAACAGCTATAATTGTAACTACTGATATTCCCCAAAACCCTTCTTCTCCAAAATATTTATTAATAAAAATTCCAACTCCATATGCTATTATAATTTTTACTAAACATAAAGTTCCGGATCTTTTGATCATAGTTTTTATTTGAGAAACTTTGCACTGTGTCCCTGAAAAAAATAACATAAGCCCAAGTAAAACCATCGTCCCTTTGTTTGTAAATAAAGCTGTAGTCGGATTCCCTATTTGAAGTATTTGCGGACAAATGGTATTAATTACTGCTGCTAATAACATTGGAATAATCAATAATCCTCCCGGGATTTTTTTCATCTTATTTAGTATATCCATTAATTCCTCCTAATTATTTTCGCCACCTTCATTATTTATTTTTAAAGGCAGCGAAAATTTAATATATGCTCATTTTATAATTTTC
Source organism: Clostridium sp. BL-8 (assembly GCF_002006495.1). Taxonomy (NCBI): domain Bacteria; kingdom Bacillati; phylum Bacillota; class Clostridia; order Eubacteriales; family Clostridiaceae; genus Clostridium; species Clostridium sp. BL-8. Next base: position 21,616 of record NZ_LZZL01000039.1, on the reverse strand, counting down.
TTCCATTTGTTTTAATTACATTTTTATACCAATAAAATGAATCTTTTTTGTAACGCTTTTTACTTCCATTGCCATAGTCATCTTGATCCACATATATAAATCCATAACGTTTAGTCATTTCAGAAGTACTTGAAGAAATCATGTCAATTGGCCCCCACATAGTATATCCTATAACATTTACTCCATCTTCAACTGCAAGTCTCATTTGCTCAATATGTTGCCTTAAAAATTCTATACGGTAAGGATCATTTATCGTAAAATCTTCATTTAATTTATCAACAAATCCAGAACTGTTCTCTAGAATGAAAATAGGTACATTATATCTGTCATAAACATGATTTAAGGTATATCTTAATCCTACAGGGTCAATCTGCCATCCCCATTCATTTGCTGGTAAGTGAGGGTTTTTAAATACACTATGAACATTTCCCGCTGTAAGCTCTAACTGTTCCCCATCACTACTTGAAATCATTGAATTATAATATGACATACCAATAAAATCTGCTGTATATTGTTTAATAATTTCTAAATCCCCGTCTTCAATATTTATATTAATATTATTCCTTTCAAAATATGTTTTAGAATAATACGGATAAATACCCTTGTTTAGAACATCTAAGAAAAATAAATTTTTCATTTGATCATCACTTTGCATTGCTAAGGCATCATCTGGTTTACAAGAGTATGGATATGTTGTAAAATATGCAACCATACTTCCAATTTTGTTGTCTTTATCAATTTCATGAGCTAATTTTGTAGCTTTAGAAGCTGCTACAAATTGATGATGCAAGCCTTGAAATAACATTTCCTCATAATTTGATTGTCCTTCATTTAATATTCCTAAAGTCTTAGCTCCAGCTTTAACACTCATATTTATTTCATTAAAAGTAACCCAATACTGAACTTTTCCTTTATATCTATTAAATATAACTTCACAATATTTTAAATATAAATCTATTAATTCTTTGTTATACCATCCACCAAACTTTTCTATTAGTACTATTGGCATATCAAAATGAGATATTGTTATTAATGGCTTCATATTATATTTAAGACATTCATCGATTACATCATCATAAAATTTTAAGGCTTTTTCGTTTGGCACTTTATCATCTCCATTTGGAAATACACGTGCCCAGGAAATAGAGTATCTAAAAACTTTGAAGCCCATTTCTGCAAATAAAGCAATATCTTGTTTAAATGTATGATAAAAATCTATCCCCCTACGTTTAGGATATTTTATTGTATCGGGATCATTTTGTGCTTCTCTTATCATTTCCATTGTTATTTGCATTTGTCTTGTAACTTTTCTATCACTTTTCGCATTAAATTTCATTACTTCTGGTATTGTTAGTGTTTTTCCATCCTCATTATATGCCCCTTCTGCCTGACATGCAGACAGTGCTCCTCCCCACAAAAAATCTTCTAAAAATCCTTTATTCATAATTTCCTTCTATCCTTTCTTACTTAATTACTTTAATAATTTCGTCTCCTGTAGAAACTGGTCCAACCTTAGTTGGAATGATATCTTTATATTCTTCAACATTAGTAACCAATACTGGTGTTATAATATCATACCCTTCTTTTTGTATAGCAGTAATATCAAATTCTACGAGTAAATCTCCAGTTTTTATATTTTGCCCCTTTGTGACATGAGCTACAAAATATTTACCTTCTAAATTTACAGTATCTAATCCAATATGAATTAACATTTCTACTCCATTGTTTGACTTTAGGCCAATTGCATGCTTTGTGTTAAATAACGCCTCAACTGTTCCATCAAATGGAGCTAAAACCTTCCCTACCTTTGGTTCAATAGCAACACCTTTTCCCATTATTCCTTCTGAAAATACTTTATCATTAACTTCTGATATATCCTTTAAGTTTCCTTCTAATGGACTTTTAATCAGCTCATCAAAAACTACTTGCGAATCAATTTGGTTTTCAATTCTATTATTTGCTGTTTCCTCGATAGAATCCTCATTAATTCTTTCAATAAATGTAAATACTGCTCCTAAAATAAATGCTGCTACAGTACCAATTATTATATAGATAAACTTATTTGCTTGATATGTTCCAAGACTTAATATACCAGGTACTGCAATAGCTGTACCACTAGCATTTACCATTCCAAAAAAACCACTAACAATTCCTGCTGCTAAGCATCCAGCAAAAAATGGCTTCTTATATTTTAAATTTACTCCATAAATTGCTGGTTCAGTTATACCAAAAATTGCTGAAACTGAACTTGAACCTGCAGCTGCTTTCATTGTCTTATTTTTTGTTAGCATAAACACTGCAAATACTGCTCCAGCTTGCGCCATATTTGCTGCAAGAGCACTTGGAAGCATTGCTGTATATCCTGTTTCTGCTACTTGTTGAATTTGCATTGGCATAATTGAATAGTGCATACCAAACATTACAAGTATTGGTCTAAAGAATCCTAAAATAAATCCTGCAATTATACCATTGGCTGAGAATAGAAAGCTTATCACATTTGATAACCATGTACCAATATATGAACCAAAAGGCCCAAGAACTATTAATTCTAGAGGTACCATCACTAGTAGTACTAACATTGGCACTAAAATTACTTGTAACATCTCTGGTATGAATTTATTTATAAATCTATATACATAACTCATTACCCATACGGATAATATAATAGGAATTACTGTTGATGTATATTTAACAAGCAATATTGGCATTCCTAGGAAATCAATTGTACTTACCCCTGTAGTTGCAATATTAGACGCAGCTGTAAGTATTGTTGGGTGTATTAAGCATCCAGCAAGTGCAACAGCTAAATACTCATTAGTCTTAAATTTTCTAGCTGAACTTACTGCTAAGAAAAATGGCATAAAGTAGAATATAACATCTGCTATCATATTAAATATAGTTATAAATCCTGATTTGCTATCAATAATTCCAGTTACTGTTATTATTGAGGATAAGCATTTTAGCATTCCACAGCCAACAAGAGCTGGTAAAATCGGTGTAAACACACCTGCTATAGTTTCTATTGCTTTGTTTACTGGATTCTTTTTAGCTTCTACAAGATTATCCGATGAAGTATTACTTATATTAGCTATTCTTACAAACTCATCATATACTTTTTCAACTTTACCACCAAGTACTACCTGAAGCTGTCCTCCACTATTTTGTGCTTTTAAAACACCTTCAATTTTATTTATTTCTTGCAAATTTGCCTTAGAATCATCTTTAAGCACTAACCTTAATCTTGTTGCACAATGAGTTGCATTTGAGATATTTTTCTCACCGCCAATTAATTCTAAAACTTTTAGGGCTATATCTTTATTTGTCATAATATCATCTCCCAAAATTATATTTTGTAAATTGTAACTATCTTTTATAACAAGATTTATATATAATTAATCAAATTTACGCTAGCATCTAAATTTGATACTTTATCTAAATTTATTCTCAATTTTTTTAAATAAAAAAGACCAAAATAAGCGTACCTTAAGTAACGTTATTTTGGTCATGCCTGATCGAATCAGTAACAGTCCTTATATATTATTTTCTCTTAATTTTACTCTCTGTATATGCATCATTAAATATAATTTTTCATCTGCTGAACAAGTCCAGTCATAGTTCTTATATAAATAATTCTCAATTTTCTTTACACATTTATATTCTTCAATATATCTTTTTTTCATTAAGTCATACATAAATTCATCATCATTTTCTAATTTTTCTTTGTTTAATTGTCTTAAAATAAAATATCTAATATGAGTTACAAACCTAGTAAAATTAAAAGATTCTTCATTAAAATTAATTTTAAAATGATATTTTACTATATTTAAGATTTCTCCAGTAATCGAAGTTATTTTAGTGGTTTCTCCCATATCCTTTGCACCTATTTGTGAATTTATAAAATGTAGTGCAATAAATGAAGCTTCTTCTATGCTAACTTCAATTTTTAACTCTTTATTAATTATATTTACAGCTTTAAGTCCAACCTTATATTCGTCAGGATATAAATGTTTTATCTCCCAATAAAGGGGACTCTTTATTTCCATTTCATCCTTATTTCTTTGTACTGCAAAATTTATATGATCGCATAAACTTAAAAATATAGTAGAATTTGATTCTTTATTCAGCACTTTATTTCCATAGTTTATTATTTTTTCTGTTACTGCAATGATTTCTGCTGGTATAGAATCTAGAATATCAGCTGCTCTCGTATTATTAGGAATCACATATATTTTTTCTATAAGCGATTCATCTTTAAGCTCATATGGTGTCTTTTGAAATCCAAGTCCTTTTCCAACAACAATAATTTCTTCATTATGTTTATTTAGTGCTAAAACAACATTATTATTTAACTTTTTGATTACCTTCATTTTCATCATCACCATTCTAACCATAAAATAATAATCATATTATCAAACAAAAAAAGCCAATCTATAGATATAATAATCTACAAATTGGTCATGCCTGATCGAGTCAGTAACAGTCCATTCACTGTGTATACGTATACTGTACCATTTAAACAGACATATGTCAATAGCATTTTTTGATTAATAAATAACTATAAATTTTACTAAAAATTATAATTTTATATACTCTATTCAAGCATCTATTTACCATTTTGGAACTAATTGCTTTTTAACATTAATGCAATTGCTTTAAATGTGACTGATCTGTTCCACACAACAACCTCCAAAAATTTTAAAATTATTATTATATAATATTTTCATTTTACTTGCTAATTCATTAGGCCGTGATGACTTCAGTTCTTTAGAATTATCTAATTCCTCTAGTTTAAAATCTGACGCGTTAGCTTGCAAACCAATGAATCTATTTTTAATAATCTTATTATTGTTAAAAGGTTTATTTATTGCATTGATAACAACATTAGGATGAACACAATTGGTCATATAACAGATAGGATTTTTTTGTGTTTTTATCTATGGTCTCAATTGCACTTATTATAGGTGTTCCATCTAATAATCTGCCATTACCTCTTATCATAAAGCTAATTATATATGGAATATTGGTTTCTTACGTAGCCTTTGCCATAACTAAGGCTTCAGATAGATATGCATGGCATTATTCCAGCATAGAGATAATCTACTTTAGCTTGCTTAAATAGATTTGCCTGCCATGAATGAAACTTATATGCATGTTCAACATTAAAAATGTAATCCACCATTTAACCTTGTATTTGCTAAATTTAATTTACCCAAATAATAATTTCTATTCACTTGGAGTGTTTTCTAATATGTATGAAAATATAGTAGTAATCACTTTTCCAATGAAGACTATTAATGATAACAAATGCCTTAACAATTATTTTATTAACACCTATAATAACCAAAATACCCTTAAAAGTTAAAACTTTATTTAACACAGCTATATCTGGATTTTTATACGCCATTGGCTTTGGGATGTATTTTATCACTCATAATCTATTTTCTCTAATAATTGCTACACTAATATGGGCATTAGGTGAAATATTTTACTCAATAAGTTTTTCCCTATATTTATCAGAAAATTCACCTTCAACTCATATTGGCAGGATTAGTTCCTTAGCAAACGTATTTGCACGTACTGGTAAATACATTTCTCCTTTATTATCAGGATTAATAATAAAATATATTTGCTTGAGTTATATATGGATATTAATATTTTTAATAATGCTGATTGCAGCATCTCTAATATTACAACTAAATCTAAAAAGGCAGTCTAGAAGTAACGATAATTCAATATATCATTAAATTTACTATTTTATATTTAACAATATACAAGATATTTTTATTTCATTTATTATTTCAATTCTCAAGATTTAACTTAACATAAATTAAAATAAACCCACGAAAATCCAAATTTTAGATTTTCGTGGGTTTCATGGTGGAGGCGAAACGTGACCTTTGAAATCCACTATATACTGACATTTATTTTAAATATATCTTTATTTATTTTTTATCTATAATAGTGCAAAAATGCACTATTATAGTTTTATATGTTATATTGTAACATTTAACTCCTAAAATCAAAAATATGACTAATTGTGAATTATAAAATTATATAAAGCACCTATAAGATTAGCATCATTTCTATATTCACACCTAACAACTTTAGGCTTTGGAACATAAAAATTAAACCCATTAAAATTTTCAAAGCTTTCACAATATTTTTCTACATTTTTTTGAATATACTCTATTAATATATCTTGAGCACTTATCCCTCCGCCAATTGCAAATACCTCTGGATCCAAAACACATTGTAAATTAAAAATTTGAACTGCTAATTTATACGTAAAATCATCTAATATTTTAAGAATATTATCATCCTTCTTATTTGCATACTCAAATACTCTATACCCATCTAGATCTTCTGATTGTATACCTTTAGCCTTTGCAGCAGCATCTATTAATGCTTTAGAACCACTAATAAATCCCCACAAATTTTCAATATTTTCAGTATTATTAACATTAGTTCCTATATAACTAAATTCACCTGCAAAAAAGTTTTTTCCCTTATGTAGTTTTCTATCCCTTATGATACCTCCACCTACACCTGTTCCAAGGACAATAACTACTCCATCATTAGAATCTTTTAAACTGCCTTTCCAGACTTCTGCAAGTGCTGCACACTTTCCATCATTCTCTATTGTTATCTTTGTTGGACATCTTTCTTGTAAAATCTTCACAATTTCTTTTCCACTATTGTACGTTAAAAAACCTCCTGAATAAGCATATCCCTTTTCACTGTCTAAAACTCCAGGCATACTTATAGCCATACCTTCTATCTCATTCTTATAATTATCATATATACCACCAACTACCTCTATAAAACTTTCAATACTATCCAGAGGAGTTGGTGCCTTTCCTTTTTCAATAAATTCTAATTCCTTTGTTATAAGCGCATATTTAATAGCACTTCCTCCAATATCTAAAACTAAATACTTCATCTCTTTTCTCCTTAACTTATAATTTGTCTAAATCAATTCTCTATTTATTTTCATGTGCCTTAATTCAAATTAATATTTTATATAAAGCCCTTTCTCTGCAATTCCATAAATCACATAATACAGGAGTTGTCCAAAACACCCATAAGAACAACAATCTGAGATAATACTACAAACTAATCTCTATATATTGTGCTTTTCTAGTTTAAAACAACACCTGTACTACATTATCACCTTATATAAACATAATTATTTTATTATTGGCAGTTCAATAAATGATGAATTTATATTTCCCGTATAAACTGTTTGATTTGCTATTAATACGTCCTTTTGCTTTGCCCAATTTCCTGCTTTATTAGTATGATTGTTATATGCTGGAAAATTCGACGATGAAATGTCAACGCGTATTTTCGATCCCTTGCTTATGCACCAACTTACAGGCCAAGCTTCAATTTCTACTTCCACTATTTCATTTGGAACATATTCAAGTGCATGATCTGTTCTATTTCTATAAACCAAACTGCTAATTCCATCACATATATTAAATGAACGCCCATCAGGAAGTACAACCATGACTTTAGCTGCAAAAGCTGTATCTTCTGCTTCTGTGCTGATTTTTAACTTAACTTTTATGTTCCCAACTATTTTTTTATCTTCTGAAAATTCTTCTGACATAAAAGTTAATACGTCATCTCTATATCCTGGTTCTTCTTGTAACCTGGCTCCATGTTTAATATCACCATATCCTGGTGTAATCCATGCAAGTAATGCTGTACCTCCATTTGTAATAATATATTTATCAGGATCATATTTATATTCTAACTTTTCTTCATTGCATGGCTTATTTTTTGATAAAATTCCACCTTTATATTTCTCTTCTGACTTTTCAAAATACATAGTGTAAATTTCTGCTTTAGGAGGCCAAGCCTCGAAGGATTCCCATTGGTCTTTACCAACAATATAAGCATCAATACTTCCGACTTTATAGTTATAAGGCTTTCCTTTTAACATATAATCAAACCATTCTAAGCCTGCTCTAACATTTAAAGTTCCCATAATTCTATTATTAAAATACTCTAGTTCTCCTGGACTATTACCCATATGATCCCAAGGTCCAATTATTAAACGGCTCTTCTTTTTTACTTCTTCACTTAAATTAAAATATCCCTTTACTAATCCATCTAAATGATGATCAAACCAGCCATCAATTAAAAGCATTGGTATCTTAATTTTTGAAGGAATTTCTTTAAGCTGAGCCCAGATACCCTTTCTCCAATATTCACTTGAACTCGCTACATTTGACAGATATTCTCGATAAAAAGGAATTTCACCTCCAAACAGCTCTTTATCGGCATCAATATGCGGCCTCATATAAATCCCTTTTTGATATAATTCTCCTGGAAGAGTGTTTGGCTTTAAACCTGAATTACCATAAGCCCAAGATGTATAAATATCTTGCCTAAACATGCCGTTCATATAAATTTGTTCATAACGTTCAGTTCCAAAACAGTCTATAACCAAAGTTTTTACTTCATTTGGTAGTGAATCTGAAACCATCCATTGACAAAATGATAAATAAGAACTTCCAAACATACCTATGTTTCCATTCTGCCATTTTTGCTTAACAAGCCAATTTACAGTATCTATGCCATCATTTCTCTCGTTAAAAAATGGCTCCCATTGCCCTTCAGAATCTCCAGTTCCACGTGCTGACTGCATTACAAGTACATATCCATGTTCAACAAAATGACTGTATGCTGCATAGTATATTGGTTCATTATTAGGATATGGGTATCTTACTAATATAACTGGCCATGGTCCATCACCATTTGGGAAATATACCTTAGTAACCAGTGATACATCATCTCTCATTCTAACTTTAATCATTTCACTTTTAACAACCTCATGAGTTGCATCAGGTAATTCTTCAAGAATTTTATCATTAATTTGTTTTATAAATTCCTTTACATCCATAATATTACCACCTATCTTATTAGCTCTTTTTATGATTTATAGACTAATTATTTACCTCTAATTCTACTACAGTTTTTTTCTTACTTGCAGTAGCAATACAAATTGTAATTAATGCTATTGCAAAATATGCTGAATTTAATGAAAGTGGAATTCTATATGATCCAGTTGCATCAAAGAATGCTCCTCCAATATAAACTGAAGCTGCTGAAGCAAGTGCTCCCAATAAACTCATTGTTGAAATAATAGCACTATATTCTCTTGTTCCAAATGCTTTTTTCACAAAGAATGGCAATGCTACAAGTACTAATGCCTGAGCTATTCCTATTACAAATCCTGATGCCACCATTACTTGTTGATTTAATGCTACATTTAAACCTAACCATCCTACAAAACCAATAGTCGCATATATGCAAGTAACAAGCTTTGATGACCATTTATCTAATAAGAATCCAATTATAAACTTACCAGTTGCTGCTCCAAGCATTATTCCTGAAACAACTGTTGCTCCTACATTTAATGAATAACCAATGTTTACTATGTGAGCTGATACGTGTTGTACAATACCTCCAACCATTTGTAATACAACCATAGCTATACAGAATAAATAGAATGGTGCACTTTTATAAGCTTCCTTTGCAGTAACTCCACTTTCTTCTAGTTGCTTGTCTGCTTTTATTTGTGATGGATCTACTCCATATGGGTATAAACCTTTATCTGCTGGTTTGAATACCATTACAAACAATGTAAACGGTAAAACAAGAATCAACGCTATAACTCCTATGAATATATAAGCTTTTCTCCAGCCATATGTTAAAATAATATTACTTACTACTGGATTAAATATAGTACCGCCTAAACCTGAAAGTGCTGCTGCTATACCTAATGCTAATCCCAATTTCTTTTCAAACCAATTTCCAAGAAATATTGGTAATACTAAGCTTACGCAAAATGGTTGAACTATTCCCATTACAATTCCTGCTGCATAAAACATGTATAAGTTATTAAATGTTGAACATGCTATTATTGCACCTGCAAATACTAAGAAACTTCCAGTTAATAATACCTTTGCATTATATTTAGGGAACATTTTACCTGCAATAGGCATAGTAATCATTTGTGTTATATTTTGAATCGTTAACATTAACGCTATTTGTGTACGTGTAAATCCTAAATCCTTGCCTACTGGCGTAAAGAATAATCCTTGTGTATTTATAATTAATCCTAATCCTACAAATGACATTACGCAGCACCCTACAAATATAAGCCAAGAGTAATGCAATTTTGATTTTTCCATAATACTTCAAACTCCTTTTAATTTAGTTTTTCTTAATTTACTTAAATTCATTTCATTGATTATTTTTTATTCCAAAAAGTTCCAAAGCTCTTTGTATACATTTATCCCAGTAACCCCATTCATGAGTTCCTGTACTTTATTCATAATTAAGGTTTATTCCTAATTCTTTAGCATACTCTTTAAATTCTATATTCATTTTATATAAAAAGTCTTCTGTCCCACAGCTTTGATATAATCTAGGTATATTAACTTTCTCATTTACGGCTTTTTGTGCTAGATATTTCAAATCGTTTTCTGAATTCTTAATTTTCTCTAATGAACCAAATATCTCTTTAAATTCTTTTTCTCTATGTGGAACATAATTTATCATATTATCCATGCAAAGTGTTCCTGAAAAACTTGCTGCTACATTAAACATTTCTGGTTTTCTTAATGCCATTTTAAAACTTCCATAACCGCCCATTGATAAGCCTGCAACAAAATTATCTTCTCTTTTTTCAGATAGTGGAAAATGAGCTCTTACAAAATCAGGTACTTCTTCACTAATAAAGGTCCAATACTTTCTTCCTTGAACCATATCTGTGTAATAGCTTAAATCAGCATCTGGCATTACTACTGCAATTTTATATTCCTTTGCATATCTTTCAATAGCTGTTTGTCGCATCCAAGCAGAATAATCATCAGTACCTCCATGTAATAAATATAAGGTGGGATATTTTATAGTTCTATCTATAGGAGCATACTCTCTGCTATCACTTTCTGGTATTATTACACTTAGCATTGTTGCTTTTCCTAATACTTTTGAAAAAAAACTTACTTGAAATAATGACATTTTAAATACCTCACTTTTTAATTAAATTTTAGACAAATGAAAATAAATAACAAATCCAAAATTGCCATTAGAAAATCATATTATTTCAACCAACTCTCTAACTAAAAAGATAAACAGTTTCACTTGATATAATTAATTGCTTTATCCAAATTATAATTCCATAACTTTTATATCTTTTGCTATTATTAAATTACTTTTTGTTGCCTTTTGTATTTCTTCTAGTGTAACACTTGGAGCAATTTCTTTTAAGATTATTCCCTTTTCTCTATCAATATCCATAACTCCCATATCTGTTATAATAGTATTCACTTGCTTGGCGGCAGTTAACGGAAGGTTACACCTTTTAATTATCTTCCATTCTCCATTTTTATTTAGATGCTCCATTGCTACAATAACACGCTTAGCTCCCACTACCAGATCCATTGCTCCCCCCATTCCAGAAACTTTTTTACCCGGAACCATCCAATTTGCTAAATTTCCTTCCTCATCTACTTCTAAAGCCCCAAGAACAGTTATATCTATATGTCCTCCTCTTATTAGAGAAAAAGAATACGCACTATCAAAAAATGAAGCTCCTTTTATTGTAGAAATGTGCTTTCCTCCAGCATCTAAAACATTATCATCTCTTTCTTCTTCACTAGGTGCTGGTCCAAGTCCTAAAATACCATTTTCAGATTGTAGATGAATATTAAGTTCACTTGGAATATAATTTGCGACTAAAGTTGGTATTCCTATCCCAAGGTTTACAACATCACCATCTTTAAATTCCTTAGCAACTCTTCTAGCTATAATTTCTCTTTTATCCAATCTTATTCACCTGCCTTAACAATTTTATCTATTAATATTCCTGGTACATCAACTTCATTAGGATCTATTTCACCTAGCGGAACAATTTCATCAACTTCTGCAATTACATGCTCTGCCGCTAGTGGCATGATAGCATTAAAATTACGCGAAGATCCTTTGAATACAAGATTTCCATTTTCATCAGCTTTAGCTGCTTTAATAAGTGCAACATTAGCCTTTAATGGCACTTCTAGTATATATTCTTTTTCTTCTATAGTTATTTTCTGCTTTCCTTCTTCAACTATAGTTCCAACTCCAACAGGCGTTAAGAAACCTCCAAGACCTGCTCCTCCAGCTCTAATTTTTTCTGCTAAAGTTCCTTGGGGTACAAGCTCAACCTCTATTTCTCCAGTTATCAAGCCTTTGCCAGTCTCAGGATTTGCTCCAATATAAGACGCTACAACTTTTTTAACCTGTTTATTTTTTATAACATTATATAACGAACATTCTGTAGTTCCTGTATCATTTGATATTACAGTAAGATTATTTACATTTTTCTTAGCCAGTTCTCTTACCAATGTTTCAGGATGTCCACCTTTAAGAAAACCTCCAACCATTAATATATTTTCATTTTCTATAATTTCAACTGCTTTTTGTGCTGTAGTTATTTTAGACATGATAACCTCCTATTTTACTCATCTATTTCTATCTCTAATAACAGTGAACTTAAAGACTTACCATGAGGATCTATTGATAACGAACGAGTAACCCCTCCACCAAGTGCATTTTCCATTACAAAGTTTAACGCTCCAAGGCTTTCTATTTCATATCTGGTTATTTTACCTTTTACAATATATTGAAATTGTTTTTTTACTTTTTCCACTGTAACTTCTTTTTTTAATTTTTCATAATTTTTTTCATCGTAAGCAATAACTGAAATAACTGAAATATTTCCTTTATCTCCAGTTCTTGAATGTGCTATTTCTCTTAACTTCATCTTTATACCTCCTCATATTGAACAGATATTTTTATATCCTCTGCTGGAATTAAAATTGATGCAATTGAAACTACTTCTCTCACATATTTTCTCGCACCGCCTCCACCAGCTGGTCCATTTGTGTAAAGCGCCTCTACTTCATTACCTATAACTATTGCATCTGCTTTAGTTAATGTTCTAGCAGCAACTCTAAGTCTTACTTCATCATAGGAATCTTTTTCTTTTAAACTAGAACCATATAAAGAATTTGCGCCAATGTAATCTATTCTTAATTCTTCAATGGGTAGCTTTATATATTCAAGTCTCTTTCTTATTATCTCTCCTGCAATCTTTGCTCTTTCATAAGCTCCAGTACCACCATAGCTTATTTCACCTTCACCAATGAAACAATCTTTATAACCTACACTTGTTTTATATAATCCAGTTGATGCTTTTCCACTTGCACCTTCTACTAAAACTTTATCTTTTTCTATCTGTTTAACTGCAGCCTTTGAAAAATCTGCAACTACATCTGGAGTAAAATAATTTTCAGGATCTTGAATTTCATATAATATTTGTTCTTTACATGTATCTACTGTAACTTCTCCACCAGCTTGTTCTAATTTTGAAATCACTATACATCCTTCTTCATTTATTTCACCTATTGGAAATCCTAAATTCCATAAATCTTTTATTTCCTTATAAGGTGGATCTACAAAATATCCTCCCATAACTTGAGCTGCACATTCTAAAAGATGCCCCGCTAATGTTCCTTTTCCTAGTAATTCATAATCATTAAAGCTCCATCTAAATTCATGGATAAGTGGACCAAGCACCAAGGAGGGGTCTGCTACTCTTCCTGTAACCACAATATCTGCTCCATTTTCTAAAGCTTCAACTATACCTTTGCATCCTATATAAGCATTTGCTGATATAATATTGGAAATTGAATTTAATTTTTCACCATTTTCAATTACTATATTTTCTGAATATCTTTCAATATTATTACTAATGTCATCGCCTAAAACTGCTGCTATCTTTAAATTACTAACATTCATAACTTTAGCCATTTCTTTTATCACATTCATCGCTGAAATTGGATTAGCACTGCCCATGTTTGTTATGACTTTAATATTTTTTTCCTTGATTAAAGGTAAGACTTTTTCCATTCTATATTCTAAAAGCTCATTATAACCTTTAGTATTATCTGAAAGCTTTTGTAATTGACCAAGGGCTATTGTTCTTTCTGCTAAACATTCAAATATGATATAATCAAGATTTCCATATTTAATCAAATCAACTGCAGGCTCAATTCTATCTCCTCCATATCCAGCTCCGCCGCCTATCCTAATACTTTTCATTGCTCTTATCTCCTTTTTTAGTTTCTTACTTTTATATAAAGCAATTGTCATGCCAACTTTTCATTATTATTGATTTTTATTCATAAATTGAGTTATAAAGCTATATTGTAAATATTAATTTCAAACTTCATTGTTATTGCCTTAATACTATAATTCTAAAATTTTAGAATTATTCTTTTACTACATCAGTAAACATTTTCACAGTTTAGTGTATACATATAGTAAAAAAGAGTTATTCTAGAAAAATAGAATTTTAAAATGCAAATTCTATTTTTTTAGAATAACTCTTCTATAATAATTATTATTCCTTATTTAAAGTTTTATTGTATAAAGAAGCAAGAGAAATTCCTAACGCTCTTGCAGCCTTTTTCTTACCTTCTAAGGTATTTCCATAAATCTCAATGACCTTATTAATTTCTTTCTCTTCAAATTCTTTAACCGCATTTTTTAATGGTTTTATATTTAGTACGCTTCCTTTTATTCCTTCAATTTGAAGTTTTTTAGGTAAATGCTCTACTTTTATTATATCTTCATCAGTCATCATAACTCCAAATTCAATTGTATTTTTTAATTCTCTAACATTACCTTCCCATCTATAATTATAAAGAACATTAAAGGTCTCCTCTGCAATTTTAACTTCCTTTGCAAATTTTTGCCCTGATTCTTCTAAGAAATAATTTATTAAAGTCTCAATATCTCCTTTTCTTTCTCTTAAAGGCACTGTATCTATTGTAAAAACTGCTATCCTATAATACAAATCTGCTCTAAATTCTTTATTAGCTATCATATTTTCAAGACTTCTATTCGTTGCTGCAATAATTCTAACGTCTATGGGTATCTCATTAACAGCTCCAATAGGTCTTATTATGTTCTCTTGAAGCACTCTAAGAAACCTTGCCTGAAGATTATAATCCATTTCTGAAATTTCATCTAAAAAAATAGTTCCTCCTTCTGCTTTTTGAAAAAGTCCTATCTTACCTCCTTTTCTTGCTCCAGTGAAAGCTCCTTCCTCATATCCAAAGAATTCACTTTCCAAAAAATTTGCTTCAAAGGTTGCACAGTTTATTGCGATAAAAGGTTCATCCCTTCTATCACTTTCATTATGTATAGCTTGTGCTAAAAGTTCCTTACCTGTACCACTTTCACCTGTAATAAGAATATTTACTTTCTTCTTAGAAATTCTTTTTCCAAACTCTTTTAATTCTTTTGTTTTCTTATCTTCTCCAACGATACTATCAAAAGTATATTTTGCTGCATCATTTCCTCGTATTTTCTTCTTTAAATCTTTTATAATTCTTTTAGAATTGCTTAATTCCTCTGTTAATTTATAAATATCATTTATTTCATTTAATATGGATATACCTGCTACTACTTCTCCATTTTCAAAAACAGGGACCATATTTACAAAATATTCAATGCTATCTACACTTCTTTTAATTCCTAAAAGCTTTTCTCCACTTTTAATTACTTCTGGCAATCTGCTTCCTATTCTTACTTGGCCTATTTTTCTTCCAATAATATCCTTACCTTCTACTTTGGTTATTCTTGTGTATGCTGGATTTACATATACAACATTATTATCCTTATCCGCAATTAGTACTCCATCATATAAAGAATCAAAAATAGAACTACTTAACTCTCCAAATTTCATAGCCATTCTCCTTGTACTTTACACTAAATAATTCTCTTTGTTTATAGTAATCCGTAATAAGTTTTACAGTAATAAATTGATCTAATATTAATATTTATTATATTATACACTAATCATACTTTAATATATAAATAGTAAAATAAACTTGTATTATATTCCTCAAAAATAACATTTTATACACAAAAATAAACCCACCAAAATCCAAATTTTAGATTTTCGTGGGTTTCATGGTGGAGGCGAGGGGTCAGTGGCATCCATACTTTCATATGGCCCTGACTATATCTTATTCTGCAAATTAATCTTTCTGCAGAACCCTGGCATATTATAGAAGCTTAGTATAGTTTACATCTTCTATCCTAGTATTTCATGATGCTAAAAATAGCATTTTAGAAACCTATAAGTCGATACGAGGCTGTTAAGTTTCCTTACATACCTCTCGGTATTGCCGTCAACATCACTTGTTACGGTTTCACCGATAAAGCCAAGTTTTCATTTAAGGATCACTCCTTAATGCGACTCTGTCAATGAATCGAACCCCTGTCCGAAAGCAGCTGAATTTACCTTTCTCCGAGTGCAGTCTAACTTTTAAGATTCCCCAAAAGCATCGCCATTAGACAAGCTATACTTTCCGGTAGCTTCATAAATACCCCTTTAGCTCAAAGCTTTGCTAAACTTCGTTTCCTACTTAATGACACCAGTTATCCAAGCCGTAGGCAGCAAGGGCTGATGAGTAGCTTTAAACTAAGCTGCTAATGCAAAATTGTCTTCTGCGTTTACATTTAATGCATACTTGATTAACGAGGATACATGCTTCCCTCGACTCGCTTAATAAACCCATCCCGCCCCCGTCGAAGCCAAAACGCCCCCATGGTTTAAGATGGTTTAATAACATATTCAATTTTCAAAGAATGTTCATCTTGTATAGTCTATTCTATCTCAATCACTGCATACTGTCAACTGGAACATTGTAACTCAGTTTCAAATGAAACCATTTATTTTATCTCTATTGCAACCATAGTACAATCATCCTTTAGATTTCCAAATTCTAATATAGTATCATCCAAAAATTGATCTATGTAATTTTTAAATTCAAAAATATTTACATCTTTCATATAGTTTTGCACAATCTTATCTTCATCTAATATAAAATCTAATCCGTCGCTAAAAAATATAAACTTATCTCCTTGTTTAAATTTAATAACTTCCTCAGAAAACTCGCTATCTTCAAACATACCCAAAAAAGTTCCTTCAATTATTTCTTCTTGAACTTCATCTCTTTGAAAAATAAATTGATTTATTCCGGCACCAACAGCCTTAAGTTCACCTTTATTAAAATCCATACTAAAGCAGCATACTGCAATATAATTTTCTTCATAATAATCTATCAATTTTTTATTTAAATTCATCACTATTTCCATTGGTTCATAAGTAGCAGCTATCTCCTGAGCACATAACATATCAAATGCAGATATACTAAGTGCTGCTGAAATTCCCTTCCCCCTGACATCTCCAAGCATTCCAACTATTAAATTTTCATCTATTCTATAAATGCGATAGAAATCACCACTGACTGTCTTAGCTGGCATATATGTTGTAGCAATATTAACATTATCTTTAGCCGGAAAATCATTTTGCAAAGTCTTTCTTTGAAATTCGGCTGCTTTATTTAATTCTTTCTTGAACTCCGTTATATCCCTTATTATTGCAATAATAGCTGGATTTCCTTCATAAGATATGTAACTATAAGAAATTTGCAGATTTGCTATCTTATCACCTGGGAAAATAAATTCGTAATCCGAGATTTCTTTTAACTTTCTATTTAACAATATATTTCTAAATTTTTTATGTAGAGATTTCACGTACTTTTCCTGAAAATACTTATATATATTACTTCCTATTATTCCAACACGCTTTACATTAAGTAAGTTTAGCAGATTATATGCTTCATGATTTGCTAAAACAATTAAATTATCCACAATTATGACTACAGCATCTGGTATGCTGTTGATAACTTGTTTATATCTATCTTCACTTTCCTTACGTATTTTATCTAATATTTTCTTTTCTGTAACATCCCTAAGTCTTTCTACAATATATAGTATTTCTCCGTTCTCACCTAAAACTGGACTATAGCAGACATCCATAAACTTATTTAATTCTGGAATATATTTTTCCTTTGATATCATATTCTTATTTTCTACAACTTCTTCAAAGGAACAATCTGAACATCTTTCATTCCTGCCTAAAATTTCATAGCACTTTTTACCTTTAATTTCGCTTGGCACTTTACTATAAAAATTATACCCAGCTTCATTAAAAAAACTTATTGTGTAATCCGGATTATACACTTTTATTATATCCGGAATTCCATTAAGTACCCCGCTTATCTCCTTTTCCAATAGCTGCTGTTCCCTGCTCGTAATAGCATTTGTGACATTATAATTTTTTTCATTTTTATTCAAATTCAAAGCCTCGGTTCCTTTTTTTCCCTCATACATAAATTAGAAATCCTTTCAACATTACTTATCTTAATTTTTGCTACAAAACATATAGATAAACAAACTATACATTAGGCTTATTATACAGACTAATTATTCATAGTTGTTGAATTCTTGTGTATGCTTACACCAGAAATTACATACATATTTGTGCAAGAGGCATTTGAAATTGAGCTGCTCTAAGGTTCTTAATGGGAGCTTGTTCCATTTACTGCTTGTCACGAACTTGCTTCGGGAACATGCAGAAATGGATACAAGCTCCCATTTAGAACCTTCCAGCGAAAATTTCATAAGTCCGCTGGAACAAATATGTATGTAATTTCGGTAAGCCACCACCTAATTCTAAAATCAAAGTTGTTTACCTATAAAGTTGGATATCTATATTTATGTACTAACTAAGGGCATATTTCGAATACTCTATCTAATCTTGTTAATTTGAATAATTTTTCTACTTCAGGTCTTAATGCCTTTAATTTAATGCTTCCACCTTTTTCTGCGCACTTTTTATAAATAGATACTAATGCGCCAAGGCCCGTACTATCTATAAAATCACATTGACTGAAGTTGAAAATAAAATTTTTCTGCCCTTTTTCTATCAACTTATTTATTTCAATTCTAAAGTTTGCTACTTCATCTACAATAAAATTTTTGGGTATATTTATAACTGTACTATTTTCCATCATTATCACCTCATAGTTTAAATCTTTCCACAAGTTTAGTTAATTCTTCAGCCATTGCGCTTGTCTCCTGCGCTGTTGCTGTGAAATTGTTTATTGCATTTGCCTGTTCTTCTGATGCTGAAGATACATTTTCACAATTTTCAGTATTACTTTCAGTTACTGTGGCTATCTCATTGATTAATTTAACAACTTTATCTGAAGATGCAACTTCATCACTTGTGATCTCAAGTATTTCACCAACATGTTTAACTATCTTTTCTATAGCATTTCTTATATCTACAAAAGCTTTATCTGTTTCTGATACTATCCTTACTCCATTATCGACTTCAGCCTTTGCTCTTCCCATTGAACTTACAGCATTTTGTGTTTGCTTAATCATTTCACTAACTAGTGTAGCTATTTCCTTTGCTCTATCATTGGTTTCTTCTGATAATTTTCTTACTTCTTCAGCTACAACACTAAAGCCTTTACCATGTTCTCCTGCCCTGGCTGCCTCTATAGATGCATTTAATGCTAAAAGACTCGTTTGCCCTGCAATATCATTTATAGTATTTACTATTCCATCAACTTTAGCAGATAATCCATTTAAAGCTTCAAGTGCTTCTGCCGTCTCCTGGCTTCCACTATTAATAACATTCATTGCCTTTACTGTTTCTTCTACTTTTCCTCTTCCAAACTCAGCCACGTTCATTGTGTTAGTTGCATTTGAAGTTGTTGCTTCAGCTCTATTTTGTGCAAGCTGTACTAAACTTGATAATTGTACTAAAACTGTTGAGATTTCAACTATAGATGCATTTTGTTTTTCTGCATCTTCTGCAACTTGATTTATAGTTGCAGTTATTTCCTCAGTAGTGGCGCTTATTTCTTCTGAGGATGAAGCCATTTCTTCTGAGGCTGCCGTTAATTGCTCTGACGCCTCTAAAACATTTCTAACTATGTGATCCTGATGCCCTATCATGTTATTAAAAGATTTTTCAAGCTCGGCAATTTCATCATTTCTATCTACTTTAGCTTTAACAGTTAAATCTCCTTCTCCTGCAAGCTTCATTAGAGCTTCCAGTTTATTAATAGGATTAATTATTCCTTTAGTTGAATACAAGTATGCTAATAACATAGCTAAAATAATAGATATTAGCATAATGCCAATTGTATAATTTCTAATGCTTAGGGCTGGTGACATATAATCATTATAATCTGCTGTAATCCCAATTATCCATTTATCAGCTGACTGAAAAACAACGTACTTTTTCACATTATCTGAATTATAAAATCCATCAACAGCCTTTCCATCTTTCACTTGATTAATCATAGAAATTAAATCATTACTTGCACTTTCCTTTAAAATTTTACTTTTATCAGGATGATAGTCATACAATCCGTTTTTATCAGTAATAAATGCATATCCTGTTTGTCCAATTTTTATTTTCGATGCATAATTGGAAATGCTTTCAAAATTTATACTTCCAACTAAAGTTCCAATGACCTTATCTCCATCTTTAATTGGATAAGCTATGGAAATACCTTCATTTCCTGTAGTTCTAGATATTAATGCATCACTAACGGTTTCTTTTCCACTAAGTGCCTCTTTTATGTATGCTCTGTCACTTAAATCTACGTCAGGTTCTATCGACTGATTATTAATAACTTCATCCCCTGATATATCAGTAATAATTAATACTTCCATATTATCTTTGTTTTTATCTTGAACAGTTTTGATATAATCATAGGCCTTTTCCTTATTTTCTGGGCTTAAATTTTTGAGTGCATTATTAATATCTCCATTTAAGCTAGCTACTTCTAAAGTACGTTTTAAAGAATCTATTTTATCATTAATTAAATTTCCTGTACTCAATGCCTGTTCATCTAATTGCTGCTGAACTGATGCTTGTATGGATTTACTTGACATCTCATATGATATACCTCCTAATACCCCCATTGGTATAGTAATCATACAAAAAAATGTAATCATTAATTTTATTTTTAAAGAAATTTTCACTAGACTTCCTCCTCTGCTTATAAAAAAATAATAAAATTTATTATTTTGCTATGAAATATATTTTTTCATAATTATAGAGTTGTCTTTAAATTCTACTTCATCAGTATAACATCTTATAATATACAACCCTCGTCCACTCTCTTCTAGAATATTATCTTCATTTATTTCTTTATGTGATTCTAGATTTTCAATTCCGCTTCCACAATCTGTTACAGTTAATATTAATTTTTTTTCATCTAATTCCCATTTCATATATATAGGTTTATTTTTATCACTTTTGTTCCCGTGAACAAATGAGTTATTAAGTGCTTCTGATACAATTAACTTTATTTCAAAGCACTGGCTTTTTAAATTTAATGTTTCTACTAATTCATCCAATTTATTATTTATATTATCTAAGCCATAAAATATCATCTCATTTTCTGTATTTCGCATATTCAATATCCCCCCTAGCATTACCAGCTTTTAATATTAGGTTAACTTATAATAATGAATAACTTAACCTAATGCTTATAAACTTCATTATCAAATATATAATTATTGATTTACATATATATGTTGCAATTGATTTTCTACATTTAACATTTAGATATTTACTTAGCGGATAGACATCCTAAATGTAATTTTATTA